>CAKARD010000010.1 GCA_916720425.1 uncultured Kingella sp.
CGTACCCAAACGGGTGGTGAACACCTTCCGTTATGAGGACAAGGAAGTGGTGATGCTGAAGTTTTCTTGTTTCCCTAACCGAAATGGTGGGGGGGCAAACCTAGTTGCCACTCCGAACCACCCGTTCTGCGTGTACGGCGTGGTTACCAACCTGATTCTTGAGCATCCTAAATTCGGTAAACTCGGCGCCTATTGGAAGGGCTGTGATTACGACGACGGCGAAGACGTGTTTGCCGGGGATGAAGGCAGGGCGAGATTAGAAGCCCTGTGGGCCTTTGAAAAAACCCCCTACGAAATGCGGCTGTACGAACAGCCGGTGTGGAAGCGCGCCGACCAGCTCGAGCGTGGCGATGTGGTTCTGGGCCTTGAAAACGATTATTACGTGGTGGAGGATTACCGCCCGCTGTATGCCTATCGTGATACCGACCAAGCTTGGATACAGCCGATCAATCTGGCCTACGGCTGGGAGCAGTCGGATCGGGGCAACACTTATGAGATGGTGCTGGATGAAGAATCGCGGCATCGTCCGACACGGGATTGGCTGGACGTGCCGAATGACGAGAACCTGCTGTATGTGGACGAGGACGGACAACGGCATTACCGCCGTTACCGCACCACGGTTTATAACATCGAGGTAGAGGATTACCACACCTATTGCGTCGGTTATCAATGTATCCTGGTACACAACGAGAACTGCGGCGCAGGACAATCAGGCACAACATGAGAATCCACACCAGATGCTTGCGAGAGCGATACTATTCCATTACAAACACGATTTTTAGGCATTTTGAATCATTATGTTGCTTTTAAGTTTTAAAGATTTGAAATCTATTGTCATTTTGTTTTATATTTTTTATTATATAGTAGCAACCATTTTAATTTTTTATTAAAGTGAACACGCGTCTTGCCGCGTACCATGCGTGAAGGCAAGCCCTCCACCTCCCCCAACCTGTCGTCCAAACCACAGAAGAATGCTCTGCATTAGGAAAACATCATGAATAAACCCCAACACCCCAATGGTTCCAACTCACCTTCCAAACCGACCAAAGTTCGCGTCAGTAAAGCTAAAAAACTCATTGTTCGCGCCCCAAACCAAAAAATCCAAGAACAAGCTCAATGGATGCGTGAAAAACGCACCGATTTAAGTCGCATAGAACCTGAGCGTTTACAAAAAGTTCTGGCTGCCAGCGGAGTGGGTTCACGCCGCCAAATGGAAGCCTGGATTAGTCAAGGACGCGTGCAAATCAATGGACGCACGGCAAAACTGGGTGATAAAGTTTCCCCCGAAGATCGGGTGAGCGTTAATGGTAACGCCATCAAACTTAAATGGGCAGATCGATTACCGCGCATTATCTTATATTATAAACAAGAGGGTGAAATTGTATCGCGTGATGATCCGAAAGGACGGGTCAGTGTGTTTGATCGCTTACCACAAGCCGCAAGTAGCCGTTGGATTACCATTGGTCGTTTGGATATTAACACCAGTGGTTTACTGATTCTCACCACATCTGGTGAATTGGCACAACGTTTTGCTCACCCACGCTTTGAAGTAGAACGCGAATACGCCGTACGCGTTTTAGGTGAACTCACGCGCGAACAAATGAAACAGCTTACCGAAGGCGTGATATTGGAAGATGGTAAAGCTCATGTTGAGCGTATCAGTGAACAAGGCGGTGAAGGTGCAAATAAATGGTATAACGTGGTCATAAAAGAAGGGCGCAACCGCGAAGTACGCCGTTTGTTTGAAAGCCAAGGGGTGACCGTCAGTCGTTTGGTGCGTGTGGGTTTTGGGCCTATTGGTTTACCCAATCGGTTAAAACGTGGGCAATTTTATGAACTGAATCCTGCCGAAGTGGCCAATATAATCAAATGGGCAGATATGCAACTGCCTGGAGAGCGTAAACGGCGTCATTAACCTCACACCAATAGAAATAAGCCATGTTGGTTAGATTAGAAAATCTTTATCAACATGGCTCCTATTTTATTTTTCTAATTGTGTTACATCACGAATGGCCCCCCTATCGGCTGAGGTTGCCATAGCTGCATAGGCACGCAAGGCGGCAGAAACATGGCGTTGACGTGATACAGGCTTCCATGCTTGGTTACCACGACTTTCCATGTTTGCACGGCGTTGTGCCATTTCTTCATCGGAAATGGCTAAATGAATGTGGCGATTGGGAATATCAATTTCTATCGTATCGCCTTCTTGTACCAATCCAATAGCCCCACCTTCAGCGGCTTCTGGTGAAACGTGTCCAATAGATAAGCCTGATGTGCCACCTGAAAAACGCCCATCGGTTAATAATGCACACACTTTTCCTAATCCTTTGGATTTAAGATAAGAAGTGGGATAAAGCATTTCTTGCATACCTGGCCCACCTTTAGGGCCTTCGTAGCGAATAATGACCACATCGCCCGCAACAATTTGATTGCCCAAAATCCCAGCTACAGCGTCTTCTTGGCTTTCAAATACGCGTGCCCGTCCTGTAAATTTAAGAATGCTTTCATCGACACCAGCTGTTTTGACCACACAACCGCGTTCAGCAATATTGCCAAACAGTACAGCCAAACCACCATCTTGTGAATAAGCATGTTCAGCATCACGAATGCAGCCATGGGCGCGATCTAAATCCAGTGTTTTCCATTGACGATTTTGTGAAAAAGCTTGCGTTGTGCGTACTCCACCGGGAGCAGCTTTAAAGCGTTCTATAGCAATAGTATTATTGGGATTGCTAATATCCCATTTTTCAATGGCTTCTTTGAGTGTGGCAGAATGCACGGTTGCAACTTCGGTATTGAGTTTGCCAATTTTGTCCAACTCTTTCAAAATGCCAATAATGCCGCCAGCACGATGTACATCTTCCATATAATAATCATGGTTATTGGGTGCTGTTTTACACAAACAAGGAACCACGCGACTTAATCGATCAATATCTGTCATTTTAAAATCTACACCAGCCTCTTGTGCCACAGCAAGCAAGTGTAAAATCGTATTGGTTGAGCCACCCATGGCAATATCCATGCTCATGGCATTTTCAAACGCCGCTTTGGTTGCAATACTGCGCGGTAAAACAGAACTATCATCTTGTTCATAATAGCGTTTGGTGATTGCAACGATTTGACGACCTGCTTCTAAGAATAATTCTTTACGTCCCACATGTGTTGCCAATAAAGAACCATTGCCAGGCAAGGATAAACCCAGTACTTCAGTCAAACAATTCATAGAATTCGCCGTAAACATGCCAGAACATGAACCGCAAGTAGGACAGGCGTTTTCTTCAATTTCTTGAATAGCGGCATCGGACACGTTGTCATCGGCAGCATCAACCATAGCATCAACCAAGTCTAATTTGCGCGAATCTTGAATATTGATAGAACCGATTACTTTGCCCGCTTCCATAGGTCCCCCTGATACAAATATCGTGGGGATATTTAAACGCATCGTGGCTAATAGCATTCCTGGTGTAATTTTATCGCAGTTAGAAATGCATACCAAAGCATCGGCGCAATGGGCGTTGACCATATATTCTACGCTATCGGCAATCAAATCACGGCTAGGGAGCGAATACAGCATACCACTGTGTCCCATAGCAATACCATCATCTACAGCAATGGTATTAAATTCTTTAGCAATGGCACCTGCTTTTTCAATTTCACGCGCGACCAATTGTCCCATATTGTGCAAATGCACATGCCCTGGTACAAATTGTGTAAATGAATTGGCAATGGCAATAATTGGTTTTCCAAAATCGCTGTCGGTCATACCTGTAGCACGCCATAAGGCACGTGCACCCGCCATATTGCGGCCATGTGTTGAAGTTTTAGAGCGGTATTCTGGCATTTTGTATTCCTAAATATTCCTAAAATTGTTATTGTGAGAGAGGTAAAACCATAGATTTTATACTAAAAAGCATATTTTTGCTGTTGAGATACTGCTTAATATTGTATTGTGTAAACTTTAGAATATAATAAAATCAGATGGTACACGACATGCAATACGTGGCATTGGCGAATTTGTTTGAAAAGCATCATGCCTATTTTACCCACTATTGATGTTTAGGAGAAAATATGCCTTGTCTTTATCTTATTCCCACACCTTTGGGTGCGCCTGATACACCGTGTTTGTTGCCGCATGAGCAAGTACAACTTTCCCATATTACCGACTTTGTGGTGGAAGCTGAAAAAACCGCTCGTGCGCATCTAAAACATATGCAGTTAAATCATCCCATTCGTGAGTTAAATTTAAACACACTGAATGAACATACTGACCCAAATGTGTTAGATACTTTATTACAGCCCTTAAGAGAGGGGCGTGATATGGGTTTATTAAGTGAAGCGGGTTGTCCTGCGATTGCTGATCCTGGTGCCAATTTAGTGGCATTAGCACATCGTTATGGCTTTGAAGTTAAGCCACTGATTGGTGCATCTAGTATCGTTTTAGCATTGATGGCATCGGGAGCCAATGGTCAAAGTTTTGCATTTAAAGGCTATCTTCCCGCCAATAAGGAAGAACGCATAAAAAGCCTTCAAGCCTTACAAACACGTATTTATCAAACAGGTGAAACGCAAATTTTTATTGAAACACCATATCGCAATGATGCCTTATTGGCCGATGCCATTGCTATATTGGGAGATAATACACGTTTATGTGTAGCATGTGATTTAACTTTGCCCACAGAGCAAATTATCAGCCAAATAATCAAAGATTGGCGAAAAATGCCTTCATTGCCTTTATTAAAAAAACGTCCAGCATTATTTGTATTGTCAAAAAATTAAGGATACAAAAAAATCACAACTACCCAATAATTATAAAATGAACGTATAAGTTAAAAATAACGTGTCTAGCACATCTTAAATTGATTGCTTTTCCACATACCCAGTTTTATGCCCCTAATGGAGAGAAGGACATCAATGTTACAAATAACTTTCACACAATTGTGTCAATTTGCTAAATTTGCTACCACGTGAACTTAGAATCTCACGCCATTGAGCAATCTCTTCTTTGTTGGGTAAAGCATCACTGCTGGCTTCTTCCAATAGCAAAATTAAAATTTCTTGCACTTGTGCAAATGTATCCTCTTGTAATATCTGGATTAATTCAGAATTCATGGAGGGTCATCCTTAAGATTAAAATCAACATTGTAGCCTGCTTTGGTTTTGTGGGAAAATGTTAATTATTTTATTTTGAGAGTATGTAATGATGCTAGATAGGGAGGGTTATCGCCCCAATGTGGGGATTATTTTGATGAATCAAGACAATCGGGTATTTTGGGGACGACGCATTAAGGAAGATTCTTGGCAATTTCCGCAAGGTGGGATTAAACCTGGTGAAAGCCCAGAAACCGCTATGTATCGTGAATTATTTGAAGAAACGGGTTTATTGCCACAACATATCAAAATTTTGGGGCGTACGCGAGATTGGTTGCGTTATGATGTGCCACATAATTGGATTAAGCGTGAATGGCGTGGTTCATATCGCGGGCAAAAACAAATTTGGTTTTTGTTGCGTTTATTAGGGCAAGATAGCGATATCCATTTGCGCGCCACTCATCAGCCCGAATTTGATTTATGGAAATGGCATGACTATTGGGAAACCGTTGAAGATGTTATTGATTTCAAGAAAAAAGTCTATGAACGTGCGTTGACAGAATTATCACGTTTTACCAATGTTGAAAGCAAAGGTGAATATCATGCGCGACAAGTAGAACAACGCAAAGCAACACAACAAATAGGATAGCCCACAATGTATGACCATATTTCTTTTCACTTAGACAATCTTCCCAGTGATGTATCACCAGAACATGCGTTGAATCATATGGGTTTTTATTATGCTTGGGCGGTGGGACAGAATTTACATAGCGTTGAAGCAGCGGCGTTACCAGATTTTGCCACTTTGCAAGCAGGGCAAATTTCGGGAGCGGCATTTATACGAGAGCGACTCAATGGCGGCCTAGATGAAACATGCTTTAACGATTGGGGCAATCGTTTTACTCAATATTATTATGCTGATGATGATGAAGGTTATGGTTTATTTTTGCAGGATTATTTTTTGGCGTTAGATTTGCAAAATGAAGCGGATTTTTATCATGTCAAGGATACACAAGATAATCAGCATAAACTCAATCGTGTATTTCAGAAAGCATGGGTGGCGTGGTTAAATAGTTTGAAAGCAATACCATGAGATTGATTATTTTGGATAGAGATGGCGTGATTAATCACGATAGCGATGAATTTGTGAAATCACCTGATGAATGGTTGCCTATAAAAGGTAGCATGGATGCCATTGCATTTTTAACTCAAGCGGGCTATACCATTGCGGTAGCAACCAATCAATCAGGTATTGCGCGTGGTTATTTTACCGTACAAACACTGAATGAGATGCATGCCAAAATGCATCGTTTGGTTAAACAGGCAGGCGGCGAAATCAGAGGCATTTGGTTTTGTCCACATTTGGCTTCACATGAATGTGGTTGTCGCAAACCCAAAGCGGGAATGATTTTGGATATTTTAGATCGTTTTCAAGCGTGTGCAGCAGAAACCTATTTAGTGGGCGATAGTTTGCGTGATTTACAAGCCATAGACAAAGTGGGTGGTAAAGCTGTGTTAGTCAGAACAGGAAAAGGCTTAAAAACACTGGAGCAAGATAGCGATAAATTACCCGATAACACACAAATTTTTGATGATTTATTGGCATTTGCACAATATTTGGTCAAACCCAATCAACCCACTTGTGCTGAAGTATCATGAGCGTCGCATATTTAATTTTATGCCATAATGTGCCGCAGCATATTTTAATGTTGGCCAAACGTCATTTGTGGGCGCAGTACTATATTCATCTTGATGCAAAAGTGCCGCTGTCTCGAATGAATATATTTAAAGCACAGCCTAATATTCATTTAATTCGTCATCAAATTTCGGTTAATTGGGGTGGCTTTTCGATGATAGAAGCAACGCTTGCTTTGATGCAAGCGGCATTGGGACATAAAGAGAATCGTTATTTTCATTTAATGAGTGGCACATGTGTACCTTTGTTGTCTGCTGAACAATTCGTTCAACAATGTGCAGAACACAGCGACAAGGCTTTGTGGTTAGAAAGCAGGGTTGCGGCCCATTTGCGTTATCGTACACGTTTTTATGCCCCTCATGCGGATACAAAATGGCAACGCCATGTGTTGGGAAAATGTTTAACACAAGGTCTAAAATGGGCAGACAAATTATTACCAAGCGACGAAATCTGTTTAACAGGCAGTCAGTGGTTTTCTGCTAATCGAGATGCCTTAGCAGCTTTATTTGATTTGGCCTTGAGCGAAACGGCTGCTCACTTTGAAAAGCGTCTTGTTCCTGATGAACATATTTGGCAATATATTGTTGCACAGTATCCTCATTTGTTTGAACACATCAATCAATCAAAACGGTTTATTCGTATGCAACAAGGCAACAATCACCCTGAGATGCTGACATTAGACCATTTGTGGCAAGCGCGGCGTGATGGTTATTGGTTTGCGCGTAAAGTTAACTCAAATACTATGGCTCGATTTTTAGATTATGAAAAGCAAATTTAAATTTTCTGTATTGATGTCGTTGTATGCCAAAGAGCAGCCTGATTATTTGCATCAGAGTTTGAGTAGTTTGGTGGCGCAAACCGTGCCAGCTGATGAGATTATTATGGTATTAGATGGCGCAATATCACCGCCACTACAGACAGTACTGAATGAATTTTCTGAAATTTTGCCTATTAAAATTCTTGCATTGTCTGATAATGTGGGTTTAGGTCGTGCGTTAAATGCAGGCTTAGCAATTTGTCGTCATGAATGGGTGATGCGCATGGATACAGATGATATTGCGTTGCCCCAACGATTTGAATGGCAATGTGCTTATATCGAAAAAAATCCTCATCTAGATGTATTGGGTGGGCAAATTGCAGAATTTAGCCATACACCCAATGACGGCTCAATGCAACGCCATGTACCTTGCGATGCAAAGGCTATCTATTTGTTTGCCAAAAAACGCTGCCCTTTTAATCATATGACGGTGGCTTATCGTAAAAGCATGGTGCAATCAGTGGGTTCATATCAGCATCATTGGCATATGGAAGATTATAATTTGTGGTTACGATTATTGGCGCATCATGCTCAAGTTGCCAATTTGCCTGAAATATTGGTTTATGCACGTACAGGCGCGTCAATGCTTCATAAACGGCGTGGTTGGTCTTATATATTGAGTGAGTGGCAGCTGTTTTGTTTAAAGCGTCAATTGCACATTCAAAGTATTTTGCCAGCATTATATTATTTGAGTATTCGCACGCTGGTACGAATTTTGCCTATTGGCTTATTGCGCCAGGTGTATCAAAAATTGCACTAAATAATTAAGTGCTTAATTGACGATGACGAACCAGAGTTTGAAAACTATCCCTGAGTTGTTGCCCCAAAATTTCAGCAACATAAACTGAACGATGTTGTCCTCCTGTACAACCAATACCGATGGTCACATAGCTGCGATTTTCATTCTTCATATGTGGCAACCAACGGCGCAAGAAATGTTCTATATCGCCAATCATATCATTAACCAAGGGTTGGGCAGCAAGATAATGTTTTATGGGTTCTTGTGTACCATTGTAGGGGCGTAACGTGGGATTGTAGTAGGGATTGGGCAGACTGCGTACATCAAATACAAAATCCGCGTTGGCGATTAAGCCATATTTAAAACCAAATGATTCTATGCCAATGAGTAAATGGTCGTGGGGTAGATTGAGCCAATGTATGATAATTCGGCGTAGTTGTTGCGCATTCATGTGCGATGTATCTATACAATACGCCATATCACGCAAGGGTAACAGCCATAATCGTTCGTGTTCTAAACTCTCAATCAGTGTATTGTGTTGTTTGCTCAGAGGGTGGCGACGGCGAGTTTCGGAAAAGCGACGCAGTAGCACATCTTGGTTCGCCTCCAAAAATAAAATATCGACTTGATGTCCTGCTTGGCGCAAATCGTGTTGCATGGTTTGCAGAGCTTGAGGATCAAGATTAGAACGCATATCTATGCCAATAGCTAAATTTTGCGTACCATGATGATGGATGACATGAGCGAATAAATCTAGGGGTAAATTATCCATGCAGAAAAAACCGTTATCTTCTAATGAATTCAATGCCACAGTTTTTCCCGCACCTGATAATCCGCTAATTAAGATGATTTTCATGCTCTATCTCGCTGTCTTCTTTCATCATAGCTTGATGTCGTTCTAAGAATTCCTTAGTACTGTCTTTGCCACGTAATTGCAAAATATAATTGCGTACCGCAGCTTCTACCAGCACTGCTAAATTTCGTCCAGCGGCCACAGGAATAACGACAGCACGGACTTTTACATTCAAAATAGATTCCGTTTCGGTGCGAATAGTGAGCCTATCTAGCGTTTTCATATATTCATCATTGGCAGGCACCAGTTGAATGATAAGCTTGAGTTGCTTTTTTGGGCGTATGGCGGTTTCACCAAACATCTGGCGAATGTTTAAAATACCCAAGCCACGTACTTCTAAAAAATCACGCAACATGGGTGGACAACGCCCTTCTAACATTTCAGGCGCAGTACGATGCAATTCTACCGCATCATCGGCAACCAAACTGTGTCCACGCGAAATCAGCTCCAACGCCAATTCACTTTTGCCTAATCCTGATGCGCCTGTTAACAATACCCCTACTTCAAACACATCTAAAAATACGCCATGCTTTATGGTAGACACGGCCAACATGCGTTGCAAATAAATGCGTAACACGTCCATTAAAAATGGACTTTCTAGTTTAGAAGTTAATAAAGGTACGTTATGAGTATGACAATAATCACGCAAATTTTGTGGGACGGGTAAATCGTTTGCCACAATCATTAACGCCATAGGAAAATTGAACAATTCATCTAGACTGGTTGTATATTCAGATTGTTCCAATTTTTGCAAATAAGCGACTTCTGCCACACCTAAAACTTGTACTTGGTTGTGGTGAATAAAATTTAAATGTCCTACCAATGCCAGCGCGGGACGATCAGCTTCTATCGTAATACGATTGTCGCTGCCTGCTGTGCCTGCTGTCCAAGCCATTTGCAATTTTTGTTGATTGTCTTGGTATAGGCGGCGGATAGAAATACTGGGCATAATGAATTTAGGCGCACAAAAGTTGTAAAGCTTCGTTAGGCGTTTGGCAGGCTAATAAAGCTTGGCGTATGGCTTTATCTGAAAAACGCCCTGCAAGATGAGACAAAATATCTAAATGCTCATTCATAGATTGTTCTGGCACCAGCAGTGCAAAAACCAAATTCACAGGTTTATTATCTGGTGCATCAAAATCCACTGCTTCATCTAGGCGGATAAATGCACCTGTTACTTGTTGTATGCAAGATGTCCGACCATGTGGGATTGCTACACCTTGTCCCAAGCCTGTTGAGCCGAGTTTTTCCCGTGCAAATAAGCAGTTAAAAATTTCTTCTTCAGGCAATTGGTTATGGTGTGCCAACAAATGAGCCAGTTGTTCTAACAAGCGTTTTTTACTGCTTGCATCAGAATTTAATACGATATTAGAAAGAGGAAGTATGTCGCCAATGGCTTTCATATAAAATGACTTTTCACTAAAAACAGTAAGTACGGATTTTAACGCTTGTTTACATGGGCGACAATCATTGCATACAATGTTTACGTTTATAATGATTAAGAGCGACCCAATATCATGGCATCGCCATAGCTAAAAAAGCGGTATTGTTGGGCGATGGCATGTTGATACACGGCATCAATATGCGCTTTGCCAGCAAATGCTGATACCAACATCAACAGCGTGGATTTGGGTAAATGAAAATTGGTAATCAGTCTATCAATCACCCGAAATTGAAAACCTGGTGTAATAAAAATATCCGTGTCACCTGTGCCTGCAGTGAGTGTGCCAGAACGTGCTGCCGATTCTATAGCACGAAGTGAAGTGGTACCGACCGACCAGATTTTATTGCCACTTTTTTGCGCCTGTTGAATTAAATCCACTGTCTCTGGTGGAATATGAAACCATTCGCTGTGCATTTTGTGTTCTTCGATATTTTCAACACGTACAGGTTGAAATGTGCCTGCCCCCACGTGTAAGGTAACTTCAGCAAATCGCACACCTTTTTGGCGCAATTGGGTGAGCAATTCATTGGTAAAATGCAATCCAGCAGTGGGAGCGGCCACTGCACCTTGATGTTTGGCATAAACAGTTTGATAACGTGAGTCGTCATTATCATTCGCATCGCGTTCAATATAGGGCGGCAAGGGTAAGGCACCGTGTTGTTCTAATAATTCATAAACATTTGTTTCACCAGAAAAATATAGCTTGAACAGTTCGCCAATGCGTTCTTGCATGGTAGCATAAACTTCGCCATCAAAAATTAAGCTTGCGCCTGCTTTAGGTGATTTAGAAGAACGAATGTGTGCCAAAGCCGAATGATTATCTAAGATACGCTCAATCAGGGCTTCTATTTTGCCCCCTGTGGCTTTTTGTCCGAATAATCGTGCTTTCATGACTTTAGTGTTATTAAAAATAACCACATCACCCGCTTGAATGTATGACACAATATCAGTAAAAGTTTTATCTGCAATGGGTTGATGGGGCAGGCCAATTAATAAGCGACTGGTGCCGCGCACATTGGGTGGATTTTGCGCAATCAGTTGTTCGGGCAAATCAAAATTAAAATCAGACAGTTGCATGGAAATCTTTTATATTATAGTGAATTAAATTGTTATGATACGGCATTATGAGCGTCCTTTTTTATTTTAATCCACTATGATTTGAAAACTCAAGGCAATACCGTTGATATGATTGTATCAATCGAAAATAGGTATAAATATGGTTTGACTGTTTGTTGCTGAAAACTTGCGTTAAAATAAAACATTTTTAATTATGTATAAACGTTTTCTGGCTTGGGGTAAATCATTATTGATTTACGCGCTGGCTATTTTATTTTTGAGCTTGGCGTTAGATTATTATCGCCGCCCAGATATCCCGAAAAGTATATTAACAACCCCACTGAACACAGTGAATCAAAAAAATATTACTTTGGCACAGCTGAGCCATAATCAAATAACAGTATTGTATTTTTGGGGTAGCTGGTGTGGGGTTTGTCGTCATACTTCGCCTGTGATAGAAGCGTTGCGTCAAGATGGAGTATCGGTGTTGGGTGTTGCCTTGTCTTCGGGTGATGCGCGTGAAGTGGCAAACTATTTGCGCCAGCATCATTGGAATTTTGATAGTGTCATAGACCAACAAGGCAACATAACACAACAATGGAAAATTAAAGTTACCCCCACCATTGTTTTGATTAAAAACGGTAAAATTATCCACACCACTACAGGATTGGCCACCTATCCTACCTTAAAAGGGCGCATATTACTGGCTTCGCTTATCAATACTTTATAACAATTTAAAAATATGAATTATCCTATTGCTGCTACACAAAAAAAATCCATTTGGACTGAATTATCGCAAGGTTCTTTGCCTTATATTATCAGTCAGTATTTGCCACATGATCGCGTTAAAATTATCCTCACCTCTGACAGTGAAACCGCTCAACGTTTATGCCAAGCATGGCAGTTTTTTCGTCCTAATGATGTGGCCTTGTTTTTGCCTGATTGGGAAACTTTGCCTTATGAAGCTTTGTCACCACATCAGGATTTGGTGTCTGAGCGTTTGTCGGTATTGTGGCGATTAAAGCATAATCAGGTTGATGTTTTGTTTGTACCAGTTGCGACTGCCATGCAACGTCTTGCGCCCACGTCATTTTTGTTGGGACATACGTTTTTTTTGCATACAGGACAAACGATTGATATAGAAACCTTACGACATAATTTAATACAAGCAGGCTACACTTTGGTTTCTAATGTTATGGCTTCGGGCGAATTTGCTGTACGTGGCAGTATTGTGGATCTGTTTGCTATGGGCAGCGATACGCCTTATCGTATTGATTTATTTGATACCGAAATTGACAGCATCAAGACCTTTGACCCTGATACACAACGAACCACAGGAATAATAGAGGAAATTCGTCTTTTACCTGCCTATGAATTTCCCACTGATGAAGCCGCGCAAACAGGTTTTCGTTTGCGTTTTCGTGAACATATTTCAGGCGATCCTATGCGGGCTACGGTTTATCGCGCGGTGAGTCGTGGAGAATTTGGTGCGGGCGTGGAATACTATTTGCCCTTATTTTTTGAGCAAGAATGCGCCAGTTTGTGGGACTATATAGATGATCATGCTTTGGTGATTGGTGCAACAGACATGGAGGCTTATGCCAACCGTTTTTGGCATGAGGTAAAATCGCGTTATACCATAGCGCAAACAAATGAAGATTATCCACCTTTGGTTCCATCATTGCTTTATATATCGCCCGATCAATGGTTGGGAATGATAAAAAAATATCCGCAAATTATATTACAAATCAACACCCCTCACGATTTGCCCGCTCTTGTTGTGAATCGCCAAGCCGAACAACCACTGGGTTTGTTACAACAGTTTTTGCACACGCACCCTACGCGTTTGCTGATTTGTGCCGATAGCTTGGGACGGCGCGAAACCATGGCGGCATTTTTTAAGCAAAATGGCATGGATACAACCATTGTGGATAATTGGCAAGCATTTATCGATGATAATAGCCCAGTGGCGATGACGGTTGCACCCTTGAGCCAAGGTTTTTATTTACCCAATCAATTTGCATTGGTAACCGAAAACGATTTATACCAATATACCACGCCCACTTATACACGGCGTAAAAAACACAAGACTTATGCCGATACGGCTTTGCGCGATTTGGCAGAAATCAATATTGGTGATCCTGTGGTACATGAGGAACACGGCATTGCGCGTTATATGGGTTTGGTGGTTTGGGATAATGATGAGCTCATGCAATTGGATTATGCTGATGATGCTAAATTATATGTGCCTGTATCACAATTACATCTAATTAGTCGTTATTCGGGCAGCGCGTCAGAAAACGTGAGTTTACACAAACTCGGTTCGGGTGCATGGAATAAAGCCAAACGTAAAGCAGCCGAACAAGCCCGTGATACCGCTGCCGAATTGCTCAATCTTTACGCCCAACGCGCGGCACAAACAGGTCGTGCATTCGATATTGATGAAACCGCCTATCAAGCTTTTGCCAATGGTTTTGCTTATGAAGAAACCGAAGATCAAGCAGCTGCTATTGCTGCCGTATTACACGATTTGTCACACAGTAAACCCATGGATAGATTAATTTGTGGTGATGTGGGTTTTGGTAAAACCGAAGTGGCATTGCGCGCCGCTTTTGTGGTGGCCATGAATGGTAAACAAGTGGCCATGCTTGCACCCACCACGCTATTGGTAGAGCAACACGCGCAAAGTTTTGCTGATCGCTTTGCTGCTTTTCCAATACGTGTTGCGTCTTTGTCGCGTTTTAATAATAGCAAACAAACTCAAGCAACACTGCAAGGCATGGCGCAAGGCACAGTGGATATTGTGATTGGAACGCATAAATTGGTTCAAGATAATATTCATTTTAAAAATTTAGGCTTGGTGATTATTGATGAAGAGCATCGCTTTGGAGTAAGACAAAAAGAGCAGTTAAAACGCCTGCGTGCCAATGTGGACATGCTCACACTCACCGCCACGCCCATTCCACGCACATTGAGTATGGCACTGGAGGGTTTGCGTGATTTCTCACTCATTACCACCGCGCCACAACGTCGTTTGGCCGTTAAAACCTTTGTTAAACCCTTTGGTGAAGGCAGCGTACGTGAGGCCATTTTGCGTGAACTCAAACGCGGTGGACAAGTGTTTTTCTTGCATAATGAAGTAGAAACCATTGCCAATATGTACGAAAAACTCAGCCAATGGTTGCCCGAAGCACGTATTGGTATTGCACACGGACAATTACGTGAACGCGAATTGGAACAAGTGATGCGTGATTTTTTGCATCAACGTTACAATGTGTTATTGTGTTCTACAATTATTGAAACGGGCATAGACATTCCCAATGCCAATACAATTTTAATTAATCGTGCGGATAAATTTGGTATTGCTCAATTGCACCAATTACGCGGACGTGTGGGACGCAGCCATCATCAAGCCTATGCTTATTTGTTTACACCCGACTATGTAACCAAAGATGCAGCAAAACGTTTGGATGCCATTGCCGCTGCCGATGAATTGGGTGCAGGGTTTAGTCTTGCTATGCAAGATTTGGAAATTCGTGGTGCGGGTGAAATTTTGGGCGAAGGACAATCAGGTGAAATGGCACAAGTTGGTTTAACCCTCTATACCGAAATGCTCAAGCAAGCTGTACGCGATCTTAAAAAAGGACGTGTTCCTGATTTAGACGCGCCATTGGGTATCAATACCGAAATTAAACTGCATGCTCCTGCCTTGTTGCCCGAAGACTATTGCCCCGATGTACACGAACGTTTAGTACTTTACAAACGGTTGGCCAGCAGCGAAACACCCATGCAAATAGACCAAATTCAAGAAGAATTGATTGATCGCTTTGGTTTAACTCCGCTCCCCGTTAAAACGCTGATTGCAAGCCATCGTTTGCGATTGGTGGCCAAAGAGCTGGGTATCACACATATAGATGCCAACGCCAGCCACATAACACTCACCTTTGGTAAACACACAAGTGTGACACCCGAAAAGCTGATTGCACTAATGCAAAGCCAAAAAAACAGTAAAATGGTCAGTGCCAACAAATTGCGTTTTAACCAAGCATACGAAGACATAGAAGCACGAATTCAAGCGATACGCAGAATATTGCAAGCTTTGTCCTAAATTGTAAACATGCGTTGTGTTGCGTACCACACAAGAGGCGCATAAACCCCAATATTAAGGAATTCTCATGAAAGCCATGATTTTAGCTGCAGGTCGCGGTGAGCGCATGCGCCCCCTTACCGATCACACCCCCAAACCCCTATTGTATGTGGGTAATCAACCACTCATTGCTTGGCATTTGCAACGTTTGCATCAAGCTGGAATCACTGAAATTGTGATTAATCACGCCTGGTTGGGAAAACAAATAGAAGACACTTTGGGCAATGGTAAAAAATGGGGCGTTCATATCCACTATTCTCCCGAAAAGGATAAAGGCTTAGAAACAGCAGGCGGCATTGCTACGGCATTGCCTTTGCTGGGGAAAGAACCATTTTTAGTTGTCAACGGTGATGTGCTAACGGATATAAATTTTACTCAAGCTTATGATATTGCTAACCAAATCGCACAGCAAGACACTTTGGCGCATATATGGTTGGTTGACAATCCCCCCCACAATCCACAGGGTGATTTTGGTTTAGATGGTGCGGGGCGCGTTTACGCCACACCCAATACAGGCAAAGCGGGTACATTTAGTGGTACAGGCGTATATTCACCGCGTTTATTTGCGGATACACCCGCACACACGCCCGCCAAATTGGCCCCATTATTACGGCAGGCCATGCAACAACAACAAATAACAGGCAGTTGGCACGCGGGATTATGGATTGATGTTGGCACGCCAGAACGCTTGCAAGAAGCGAACCATTGGGCCAAACGGCATCATATCTAAACATACAGATGGTTACCATTTAAGACAGTTGTCCGTTTTGGTGTCCACTACCACATAGATCCCCCTCAATGTTGTAAAAATGGTAAAAAATAAAAAAAGGGGCAGCAAATGCCCCTCTATACTTAATTTATTTAGCGCACAGTTTTTCGAGATAAGGAACTGCTCTTTCCAAACGATCTATGGTTATTTGTTTATTGTATGAAGCATAGTTCTTCTTATACAGCCATTCATCCGCCAAAGCCGCTAAATCCCGCTGCCCACGTAGATAGGCAATCACCATGCGGCGAGGCAATATCCCTGTGGTGAACCCATAATCCCACACATTTTTTGGGCTATCCTGATAAACCATATGGCGGTCAATATAGGTTTCCACATCGTCGTAGGTATCAATCCATGCTACTTCCTGCAGCTTCTGATCCCAATGAGCCAACAGCGCCTCTATCTCGGTTTCGGTTTTGTAGTCGCATGCCGGTCCGGTGTGATACCAGGTTTTGGACAGGTAGTATTCCATATCGACCACCCCACCCCTAATTAATTATTTTTTATTATTTTTTTTATTATATGGGCTAATATTATCCAACTCGTACCAGTAGATTCGCTCCACTGTTTCATCGGAAAGATACCAGCTCAAACCCAGTTCGCTGTATTCGCCGTCGTTATAAATATCGCGATAGTTGATGTATATCGTCTGTTGACCATTTACCGTCGGTTTAGCATAGAGGATGAGGTCCGGCTCCATTTTCTTACGTCCATATGCTTCTGGATTGAATAAATGCGGCGCATATTCAAAGCCATGCCGCGCCATCAGCTCATCCACTTTGGGGCGAAAGTATTTGTAGAAGTCTTTAATATTGCGTGGCAAACCTCTGTTTTCCTGCCGCCATTTTTGTTCTTCGGCTTCTTGTTGGCGCCAGTATTCCATGATTTCGTCTTGGGTTTCTTGGTCGGGGTATTCCCGTCCGTCGGGCAGCAACAGGTAGCCATTGGCATCATAAAGCACAAGACCGAGCCTTTCGCTGTGTCGAGTCAGTATCGGCATCAGTTCAAGATAGTGTTCGTACAGTTCAAGTATGGCGTGGCTTTTTAGTTGTTCCCCAACTTGCGTTTCTATATCAGCGTAGTATTCCTTAAATTCAGCCGATGCCTTATCAGAAGCAGCGGCTTCGGCGATATATTCGGCCAGTTTGTCAAACGCACTTGTGTCTGCACCTTGCGGCAGGGGTTGGTCAGCCCATTTGGAGACGATGCGGTGTGCTGCGTCGAAACCATCGGGCAGCATAGCTTGTGGGTCGGGGAAGTTTTGGGGGTTCCAAAGATAAATCGGATTTAGGGACATAAATATAACCTTCTCTTTCTATTCAGGGTTAAAAAAAGGGGGGCTGGGCATCAATACCCAGCCTATTACTGCTGTTTTACTGCTTTTTAAAGAAACGCCAGCTCTGAGCAAATTGTTTTTCTGCGCGGCGCATCCAGGTTTCATCGTTTTGCCAGCGGTTTTTTACCATAGCAGAAAGATCCAGATGGATTTGGTCACCCAGAACTTCTACCGTCTGCTTATCACTTGCGGCAAGTAATACGCCATTATGCCAAACTTCACAGCCACTTTGCTCTTCCAAAACAAATGCGTAGCGACGAATTTCACTGCGCAAACCCAAACGGGGCGTAGTGACGCTGAGCAATAGGCGAATTTCTGCAGCAGGTGTGTCGCCCAGTTCAAGTTTCAGGCAGCCTGCATCCCAATCGCTAATATCCGCTTCTTGCTGCTCTTCTGTGGCAATAAAGCTATGTCTACCATCACTTAGAATACTACCCAAAGGTAAGCCAGACAGTTTTACCTGCTGCCGTCTGCGAATGGGTAGCAAAGGATAACCTTGGTATTGTGCAATCATAGCCAACAGAAGAGCTACCGCCAGAAGGAACCAACCTAACCGCTGACTAACCGACAGCTGTGCCTCAGGGTTTTCAGACGGCATCATTGCATTGGTGGCGGAGACAGCCGTCCGCTCAGCATAGATGCGGATAAAGTCCATATTGCCGCTTCCGACTAGTGGAAGGTCAAATCTGCCCAAGATGCCGCCGTCTATCTGACTTTGGCGAATAAGGTGGCTACCTTGGTAGATTTTGAGCAACACGGGTTCGTCAATACGGGCTTGATAGTCAAATCCTAAGGTGTAGCTTTTTCCTTTCTCAACCAATACGGATTGCTCCCATATCCATTTTCCACCTATGCTGACAACATCGCTTGAATTCAATAAGACAAGGATATCGCGAGCAATCCCGAAACTATCTGGAATATCAAAGCGAATATCGGGCTTCTCTATCCATCCTTCATCCTGAGTTTCTGGTTGCGCTGTATCAGACTGAGACGGCGTTGCTGTATTGCTGCCAGCGGCAAAAATAAAAAAAGGGGCAGCAAATGCCCCTCTATACTTAATTTATTTAGCGCACAGTTTTTCGAGATAAGGAACTGCTCTTTCCAAACGATCTATGGTTATTTGTTTATTGTATGAAGCATAGTTCTTCTTATACAGCCATTCATCCGCCAAAGCCGCTAAATCCCGCTGCCCACGTAGATAGGCAATCACCATGCGGCGAGGCAATATCCCTGTGGTGAACCCATAATCCCACACATTTTTTGGGCTATCCTGATAAACCATATGGCGGTCAATATAGGTTTCCACATCGTCGTAGGTATCAATCCATGCTACTTCCTGCAGCTTCTGATCCCAATGAGCCAACAGCGCCTCTATCTCGGTTTCGGTTTTGTAGTCGCATGCCGGTCCGGTGTGATACCAGGTTTTGGACAGGTAGTATTCCATATCGACCACCCCACCCCTAATTAATTATTTTTTATTATTTTTTTTATTATATGGGCTAATATTATCCAACTCGTACCAGTAGATTCGCTCCACTGTTTCATCGGAAAGATACCAGCTCAAACCCAGTTCGCTGTATTCGCCGTCGTTATAAATATCGCGATAGTTGATGTATATCGTCTGTTGACCATTTACCGTCGGTTTAGCATAGAGGATGAGGTCCGGCTCCATTTTCTTACGTCCATATGCTTCTGGATTGAATAAATGCGGCGCATATTCAAAGCCATGCCGCGCCATCAGCTCATCCACTTTGGGGCGAAAGTATTTGTAGAAGTCTTTAATATTGCGTGGCAAACCTCTGTTTTCCTGCCGCCATTTTTGTTCTTCGGCTTCTTGTTGGCGCCAGTATTCCATGATTTCGTCTTGGGTTTCTTGGTCGGGGTATTCCCGTCCGTCGGGCAGCAACAGGTAGCCATTGGCATCATAAAGCACAAGACCGAGCCTTTCGCTGTGTCGAGTCAGTATCGGCATCAGTTCAAGATAGTGTTCGTACAGCTCAAGTATGGCGTGGCTTTTTAGTTGTTCGCCAACTTGGGTTGCGATGTTGGCGTAAGCCGCTTTAAAGTCCGTCGAGGCTTTATCGCTGCGGGCGGCTTCGGCAATGTATTCAGCCAGTTTGTCAAACGCGCTTGTGTCTGCACCTTGAGGCAAGGGTTGGTCGGCCCATTTGGAGACGATGCGGTGTGCTGCGTCGAAACCATCGGGCAACATGGCTTGTGGGTCGGGAAAGTTTTGGGGGTTCCAGAGGTATACGGGGTTTAAGGACATAAATATAACCTTCTCTTTCTATTCAGGGTTAAAAAAGGGGGGCGGAAATTTTAACATTGTTGGTAATATTGAATGGCGTTTTTCGTCTTTGTATTGGGTTTGCTATGGTTCAGCATCGGGTTGTGAGTTGGGGAGGTTTTATTTCTAGTCACTTATAGAGAGTAAAAAATAGAAGCCTGGTTTTAAAAGGCTTCTATATAATATATTTGAGTTGGATTTTACATATTTTTACTTATATTATCAACTCAGAACGGTTGTTTCTATATCATTTATAAAATGTAAATTATAAAATGCTTTAAAATCAATCAATTAAATATTAACTTGTCAAAATTGAAGTGTGAATACGTAAAAATAAAGAATAAAAAGACTAGATTTCAGATTTTATTTTTACACAATGTACTTACTATAAAATACCAAACAGATAATATTTGTCCATAAATTCATTGAGTTGATTATGCCATTTTTACACTTATTGACTAATCACGATTAAATCCACCTCATCAGTCAGTAACTTTTCAAAATTTGACACAATATCAATGTTGGGGAACCATGCTAATGCCCGAGTGGTTGAACGCTCAAAAAATTTTATCACGTTAAACCGATGATCATTTTTAAAAAAGGGAACGTGGAAAATACGGGTAGAATACCCACTCCCCACAATGGCAACATTAATTTTCTTCATATTTGGCTATCCTTAATTAATAAAATTGTGGCGAGTATAAGATCGTTTCTTTCTATCTATCCGCCATTTAGGTTATTTATACAGAATATCTAAATAGATTTAACTTTTGACATCTTTTTTCCTAAATAAAAAGAACCAAACCAAAAATCTTGTGCTGTAAGCCAGCGCAATTAAAATCGCAAGAAAGTCAAAATAAAAGACCGCTTGCGGTTCATCATAATTGAAATAGGCAAAATCTACTTGTAGCAATAAATAGGGTAACAACTCTCGTTGCACAAAAACGAAAATACCATAAGCGGCAATAATCAGCCAACAAGCTGGAATAAGCCTGCGTGCAAGCCAATGTTCAAGATCTAAACGGTAGCCATTTGCGAATAAATTAGCAATAGGTTTCCAATGTAACCCCAAATGTACACCCACTAAAATTTGCAACCAATGGGTGCTGGTCATATGAATTTTTCGCATTAAATCTGTGGTAGAGTGGAATAGCATTTCCACCAATAGATGTTTAGAAAGCATAATGCCACTGATACAAGCGGTTAAAAATAACAAAAAAGTTGCAAAATTGACCGCACTTTGCAAAATGCGATAGCTGTTATAACTGCCTGAAAAGGTCTTTTTGAGCCACCATGTATTCAGTGAAAGATGTGAGATAATCAAAGCAAAAAAGACCAAGCCGAGCCATTCGTGTGTGATTTCTTCATAAAGATGATAGCCAAAAAGAGAAAGCAATATTGCCGTTAGAACCAAATCTTGAGCGAGTTGGAGGAGATATTTTTTCTTCATAAAATTGAAATTTAAATGGTAGGGACATACGCTGTGTGTCCCTACATTTTTATTTTGTATAACCATTTTCGGTTAAGAATTTAGCTAATCTTTTTTCCACTTGTTGTTCAGCCCTTACCGTTTTATGCAAATACGCCTCAAAACCGTTTTTCACGTTGGCTTGTGGTTGAAGTTGCTGAATATCTTTATCCGTTCCACCCAAACGACTGCCACTGTGACCAACCACCGGCACAATATTTTTCCCACTAAAGCCTACTTGCTCGAGCAAAGAATAAAGCGCCATTGGCATTTTGTACCACCAAATCGGATAGACCAAAAATACCGTATCTACATCGGTTATCATGCCAAGACAAGTGAAATCGTGGCATTTGTTTGGGGCAAACGTGATTTGCAAACCGCTTTGGCTTTAAAGCAGCGTTTAAAAGCACTCAAAGTAAGCTATGAACGTATTGCCGGCGATAATTGGGATGCTTTTGTAAATGCGTTTTCTGATACCGGTGACCAATGGGTGGGTAAGCAACATACTAAAGCGATTGAAGGTAATAACTGTCGGATTCGGCACAGATTAAGCAGAGCCATTAGGCGCAGTTGCTGTTTTTCCAAATCAATGTTTTATCATGTTAAATCTTTTAATATTGGATTTTGGGCAATCAATCATCCCAAATAAATTTAACCCAGCACACTTTTCAGGACACCACCAATGTTTTAAATAAATAAGGAAATATGCAAATGAATAAATTAACAGCAGGTCGCCCAAGCGCAACTAAAAGCAAACTTTCTGTTGCTGATGTCAGCGAGCAAGAGCGTATTAAGCGGATTAGCTTTGATATGACAGAAGCCAATCATCGTGAACTAAAAAAATATGCGGCGGAACAGGGCGTAACCATTCAGGAAGTGCTGAATGGTTTAATTGATGAGTTATTGGCGAAAAAGAAAAAATAATTGAAAGCAGTGTTGATGGGTAACAACACAGCTTAAAAATTTTACAATATAAAACAATGTTATATGAATAATTTGTAAAAAATCTCCAAAATTATGCAGGATT
>CAKARD010000011.1 GCA_916720425.1 uncultured Kingella sp.
TTAAAAAAGCGGCTCCCAATAAAACACTGGCACCAATCAATAAAAAAAAGGGCTTCCATGCGGTGGCATAAAATCCACCAAAATTGTATTGCAAAATCAACCCTGCCGCACCATAGCCTATAGTCGTAGCCAGTGCCAACATGACACTATGCCCAATAAATTTTCCAACCAAAATATGCCAACGTGATAAGGGATAACTTAACAATAATGCCATCGTACCGCGTTCTATTTCGCCAATGATTGCATCATAAGCCATCAACATAGCAATCAGTGGTATCAAAAAAATAGACAAACTGGATAAACTCACAACGGTTACCGTGAGTGGATCAACTTTCACGCTACCTGTGGGTGCGCTACCCAAAAAACCCAATGCCAATGCCAACGCAAACATTAATATAGTTGCCGCGACAACCCAACGATTGCGCAAGTTATCACGGATTTCTTTTTGGGCAATAATAAGAGTAGGATAAGTCATCATGATTTCACTATTTCTTGGTATTCAAAAGCAAATAAAGTTTATAAGCGTGTTAATCTATTTTAAATCAAAAAAATCATATATCTTCTCGTTTCAAAAATTCAGCATATACTTCATCTAATGTGGGGGTATGAATATCAATTTGTACGATATTGTCTAAATTTCCCAATTCACGCAAACGTTGTGCTTTATGTTCTGTATCACATTGACTCACAAAATGCTTATCCCCTACTTTTTGCCAATGTTCAGGTAAATTCATGTCTTGATTTAATAACACATCGATTGTTACAGGCAAACCACTTTGAATGTGCAGTTCATGTATATTACCATCAGCAACTTTATGCCCATTTTTCATCACTACCACACGATCAGCATGTCCATCTAATTCTGCTAAAGCATGTGTCGATAACAATATTGTGGCACCTTGCTGTTTGAGTTCAGCAATAATTTGATAGAACATTTGACGCGAAGCAGGATCTAAACCTGTGGTTGGCTCATCTAATAATAATAATTTAGGGTTGCCTAATAAAGCCTGTGCCAATGCTAATCTTTGACGCATACCTTTAGAATATGCACCTACACGTTTATGAGCCGATTGTGCAATGCCCACACGTTCTAGCAAAGCATGGTTTTGGGTTAAATCTGTTCCTTTGAGTTTGGCATAAAAATCCAGTGTTTCTTTGCCTGTTAATGAAGGGTGTAACGCAACTGTTTCGGGTAAATAGCCCATTTGACGGCGTATATTCACCGAATAGTCACGTGCAATATTCTCGCCAAATAGTGAAATATTCCCACTACTAGGACGAATCAAACCCAAAATTAACTTCATTAATGTAGATTTGCCCGCACCATTATGCCCCGCCAATCCCACACATTCACCGGCCTGCAAGGTTAAATCTACTTTATTTACAGCCAGTTGTGTGCCATATTGCTTGCTGACTTGGGATAAAATAAGATGCGTTGTTTGACTCATAATTTTATTGCCTCTTTGAGTTGACGTATCAAATCACCAACTGCCAAAACTTCATTACCTGCATGACTTTCTATTTCACGTACTACACGACTTCCCACAATCACCGCATCTGCTACTTTTGCTACTTTTACTGCAGATGTCGCATCACTAATACCAAATCCCACACCTATGGGCAACTGAATATATTGTCGCAATATCGCCAATTTATCAGCCACATCATCAGTATTCAATTGCGAAGACCCAGTTACACCTTTGAGCGAAACATAATAAACAAAACCACTGGCATGTTGCGCAATCGCCTGAATGCGTTCGATACTGGTGGTCGGTGCAATCAAGAAAATGCAATCTATATTGCACGCATTTAATGCTTGTTGTAAAGATTGGATATGTTCAATTGGATTATCTACGGTTAAAACCCCGTCTACACCTGCCTGTTGTGCTTTTTGCGCAAAGTTTGCATAACCCATTTTATGTATGGGATTCAGATAACCCATCAATACAACAGGCGTATGCGTGTTGTGTTGACGAAATTGTGTAACCAAATCCAACACATCATTAAGAGAAACATGTTGCGCCAATGCTCGCTCTGCCGCACGTTGAATGATTTCTCCATCGGCCATAGGATCAGAAAATGGAATACCCAATTCTAAAATATCGGCTCCATTATCTGCCATTCTGTGCATCATAGCCAAGGTAGTTTTGCGGTCAGGATCACCTGCAGTAATATAGGGAATTAAAGCTTTTTGATTACCCAGCTGGGTAAAAATCGCAGCAATACGGCTCATGATGTTATCCTATCTAACAAAAAGATGGAGTATTATAACGATTTTTTAACGCTACCGATGACACCGTTTTCAAACAAACAAAAAATACTATTGGCTACTGGGCTATTATTAGCACTAATTCAAATTATCACTTTGATTTGGTGGCAAAACAAACAGCCTATTGTTGTGCATACTTCTTGTCAAATCACCCAACAAGGTTGTCCTTTTTTGAATGGGGCAATATTATATTTATTGGATGTTCAGGACAACAAAAGCCCCTTTAACATAGCAGCACACCATGTTCCCGAACACGTGCAACAACTAAGCGTCTCATTTTTAATGGAAAACATGGATATGGGATTTAATCGCATAGATTTAAAAAAATCAGGTTCTGGGATGTGGTCTGCAAAAAATGTGTATCTTCCCTTTTGCACATCAGCCAGAGACGATTGGATTATTCAATGGCACGCAGATGGGCAAACTTTTGAGACAAAATTTCACACACAATCAAGTCGCCCTAACCCAAAGAGCAACGCAAAAAAATAAGAGAAGGGATCTTCATTTCAAATAAGACCATTGATTCCTTCTACTTTGATTAGGCTGTTTGGTTTTATGATTTTTGGTTTTGATTTATTGCAATTTTTGTTAACATAGATAACCGCATTATCCTAAGCTGCAATATGCGAACAATTGTAGCCAGAAATCATCTCTTGCAACATATCAGGTTTTAATAACCTGATATGTTTATGTTCCACTGAGATAATACCTTCTTGGTTAAAACGTGATAACGTTCGGCTTACTGTTTCCAGTTTCAAGCCTAAATAACTGCCAATTTCTTCACGTGACATACGCAAAATAAAATCATTGGCAGCAAAACCTCGTGTGCGCAAACGATCCGATAAATTAAGTAAAAATGCTGCTAACCGCTCTTCAGCACGCATGTTACCTAATAACAACATCACATTTTGATCACGCACAATTTCACGGCTCATGAGTCGCAAAAAGTGCATATTTATTTTGGGTAAATATTTAGCCAGTTCATCTAAGCGTTCTGTTGCAAATTCACACACTTCACTGTCTTCTAATGCCACAGCATCGCAAGCGTATTTATTGGTACTGATTCCATCCATACCCATCAATTCACCAGACATAAAAAAACCTGTCACTTGATTACGCCCATCTTGCGTATTGACTGATGTTTTAAAAAAACCCGTGCGAATCGCAAATAATGAAGTAAAGGTTTCACCAAAATGAAACAGATATTCTCCTTTTTTTATACGACGACTTTGTTTAATCACAGAATTGAGTTGCTTAAAATCCTCTTCTTTTAACCCTATAGGCAAGCAGAGCTCTTTAAGTGAACAATTCGTGCACGGCGTTTTACAATACTGATTTAATTTTGTCATGGCAGTTTGCCTTATAATATGTAATAAAATGCGTACATGGACTTAAATCATTCATGATTATGTAATGTTTTGAGTTACAATTACAGCTTTATCAACCTAAGCCAATTAGGGATAATTACCCCCAGTAAACATACGCTTATTCTAACAAACTTTGATATAAAACAAAATATATCCCACACCAAGATGAAAACGATTCCTATACAAAACCATAGCCACTTTGAATTTGATCGCCAACTGATTGCCAGTTTACCTGCCAGTGGTCCTCGTTACACTTCCTATCCTACAGCCGATCGCTTTTATGGTGATTTCGGACCAAAGGAATACACCCAAATTTTAGATAAAACATTAAATAAAAGTAAAAATCCTATTTCCTTATATGTGCACATTCCCTTTTGTAATGTGATTTGCTATTACTGCGGTTGCAATAAGGTTATTACCAAAGACACCAGCAAGGCAGATCAATATTTGAACTATTTAGAAAAAGAAATGGCACTGCTCCAACCGCATTTGCATGGCAAACATCCATTGGCACAATTACACTTTGGTGGCGGCACACCCACATTTTTAAGTGATGCACAACTAGAACGTGTCTTTGACATGATACGCGAACATTTTGAATTACTGCCCGATGGTGAATATTCCATTGAAATTGATCCACGAAAAGTGAGCCGTCAGAGCGTATTTAAATTAGCGCAACTCGGATTTAATCGCATGAGTGTGGGTATCCAAGACTTTGATCCCAAAGTACAAGCTGCGGTTAATCGTATTCAAACGGTAGAAGAAACACGCAACGTCATAGAGGCCGCCCGAGAAGCAGGATTCAAATCTATTAGTGTCGATTTGATTTATGGTTTACCACATCAATCAGTAAACAGCATCAAACCCACTCTAGACACGGTTTTATCACTCAATCCGGACCGCTTAGCATTGTATCACTATGCTCATCTACCACACATTTTCAAACCACAACGACGCATTGACACCCATGCCGTCCCCACTAGTGAAGAAAAACTAGACATTTTGCAATACGCTGTGTATTTATTAGATGAAAAAGGCTATGTATTTATTGGTATGGATCATTTTGCCAAACCCGAAGATGAATTAGCTGTGGCACTGCGTGAGGGGCGTTTGCAACGCAATTTCCAAGGCTATTCCACCTATGCCGATTGCGACTTAATTGCTATAGGTGTAAGCAGTATAGGCAAAATCGGTCATACATACAGCCAAAACCAACGACAACTGGAAGACTATTACGCTGATTTAGATGCTCATCGTCTACCGATCATGCGTGGGTTTATTTTAAATGCAGATGATGTTTTACGCCGTCAAATTATCCAAGATTTAATGTGCCGTTTTGCCTTAAATTTTGCTGATTACGACGTGGATTTTATGCATTATTTTGCCGCTGAATTAGAAGATTTGCGTCAGTTAGCCCATTTAGGCTTAATTGAATTAAACCATGACACTCTCACCGTTACTGCTAAAGGACGCTTTGTCATCCGCAATATTGCCATGGTATTTGACTATTATTTGCGCCATAAGGAAACCCGCGCCACCTATTCGCAAACGGTTTAATCTTATTTAAAACGCACATGATACCCTTGTTGGAAAAAGTAGATATGATGATATTTTTAAAAAATACACAAACACAACTCAAAAATGCTATTTTGCAGCATCCAATTGAAATCTTTATGATTACACTGTTTGCAATACCGCTTTGGTTTATTGATTTTAATGCCACACAAAATCATTTTGCCTATTGGATTTTTGAACCCATTTTATTTACTTTTATTTACCTTTGTCGCAACTATCGAATTTATCCGTTTTCGTGGATTGCGCCATTGTTGGCGGTATTAACCTTATTTTTCATCAATGATGATGCAAAATTTTATTTAAACAGCCCTAAGTTTTACGCCACTAACATCATTATGCTCATAATATTATGTGGTTTTCCTTTTTCTAAATCCAATCAAACCTTTATTTATCGTAATTTTACCACGCTATTTAATACTGGCTTAGCCATAGTCGTAGGTGGCATGATTATGCTATTGGGATCGGCAATTTTTTATTCAATAGAAATCCTGTTAAATATTGATGTCTCAGATGACTTATATAGACATTTTAATACTTTTTCAGCCGCCTTTTTTATTCCCCTATTCTTTTTGATGTTTCAACAACAACAAAATAAAACTCAAGAAATTAATCGATGGGCAGAAGTTATTCTCAACTTTGTGCTAAGCCCTGCATTAATAGCGTTTACGATATTATTTTACGCCTATATGGGAAAAATCATCTTGATAGGTGAACTGCCCAAAGGTATGGTGGCAAACATTGCATTACCCTATTTGATTGGTGGAATGTTAGTGTATGTGTTACGTGAAGCGTGTGCTAAACCTTCTTGGCAAGTTTTTTTCCGCTATTTCCCCTATTTGGCAATAGTGCCAATTATCTTACTGACTTTTGCCGTTGAGCAACGTATTAGTGCCTATGCATGGACAGAAAATCGTATTTATTTGCTGGCTTTTACAGTAGCAATCATCATAATTTATGGGGTTTTACTGTTATCCAAATGGCGACAATATCGTTGGATTTCTGCCATAATAATATTGACCGTGTTTAGTATGACTTGGATTATTAACCCAGTAAGAATAGCCTATGCCAGTCAAACCGCACGATTTGAGCAACTTTTAGATAAACTCCATCTTAAAGATGATACAGGCCAAGTTCGTTTAGATTTAAAAACCGAAGCTTTAAAACTCAACGAACAAGATCGCAAAGATTGGCAAGAATTAAGCAACATTTACGATTATTTACGCCAACATATAGAACCACCCCAAAATACCCATGAATGGTATTATGATGATCGAGAAAAAGCACTAGCACAACGTTACGGTGCTCAAATTACGAAACTTTCTTCGATACGAATTGAAGACGATCAGGTTATCATGGATGGGGAAATCTTAGATAATTTAAAAATTAAAACCTTCCGTAAAGATATACAAAGTATCGATATTCAAAATTACCAAACATTTTATGATATAGAAAGTCATAGAATATATCGCTCAGAATTAACTAAAGATGATCAATCAACTAAAGAGCTATGTTGGATAAACGGTATTTTTTGCGCTAACATCGATCAACATATCCAAGCGGTATTCCAAGCACACGGTTTGAATATTCATCAACAATACGACAGCCAAACCTTAGATAAACTCATGCCTGAGATTTTGATCTTAAATACGCCACAATATCAAATTTATCTTGACACACTTCAAATTGAGTTTATAGAAAACAAAGGTTATCAATTTAGCACTATAGAAGGCAAGTGGATATTAACCAAAAATATTGAATAATAGAACGTGAATGCGCCTTATCAACCGCATTCACATTCCTAAAAAGAATTATTCTTTATCACGTAGTTTGCGTTTAACCGTGCGAAAGATGGTTTCTAAATTGTGTGATAAAACATCGTCTATCAGTTTTGGTGTTTCATCATTGAGCATAATTTGTAAATCATAGGAAATTGTGGCCAATTTCTTTTGCACGGCTTGGCGTACCATGCCTGCCACCGCATTGCTTAAATGTGGTTTGAGTTTGTCTTTGATGCCTTGCATTAACTCTTGTTCTGAAACCACACGCAAGCGACTTTGTGCCGATACAGTAGGCAATTCATATACATGAACGGCTATGGGTGGTAAGGCTGGCTCAGAAACCGTTTTCAAATCATCTAAAGTTACTGCGTCCTCATCTTGTTGAGGTTTCAATAAAATGGTTTGGATTTGGTTTAATTTGCTACGATGGTGTTCGCTTTGTAAAGCGGATTGCGCGGCTATCCAATCTTCCTGTATCAAAACCGCTACTTCTTCGTCTGCAATATTGTTCAATTGAGCGTTGTGTTCTTCTTCACAACGGTGCAAATATTCACGATAGGCGCGGTCTAATTCATGATCACTAAAATGAGCCACAGAATCCATATTTATGGGTGATACGGTTTTAGTAGTAGGATGAGAGTTGGGTTGCAAGTGAGAATCTTGACGTTGGCGTAATTCATTGAGACTTTGCTCCCAACTGGCGGATTCTTCGGTTGTGTTTTCATGTAAAGTAAAAACCATATTGGTGTTTGTTTGATTCATGTTTTGGGTGTCCGTACAGGTTTTTTGTTACAATGCCCGCTTTATTTTCGTATGGTGAAAAAGATGGACGATTTGGAACAACGTTTGGATTATCTAGAAGCAGTGTGCGACACAGTTAAAATGCAAAACCGTGTGCTGGCCACCGCCTTGCAAGGCATGCTTCGTGCTTTGCCCACAGATTATGCGCAAGATGTTATGGAGTCTATACAAATCGCATTTGAAGACGAGTTGGCGCAATTAACATACAGCAACCCTATGCATGCTGATTTGTTTCAAGAGGCTGCTGATGATTTTTTCCGCGATAAGCATTAAAGCGATCGCAGAGTGTAACCGATTTTTATCTTTTTGGCAGTAGTGAATGACACAAACGGTCTATTTATTTACAGATGGCGCATGTAAAGGCAACCCTGGCATAGGTGGCTGGGGAGCATTATTGCGTTATAAACAACATGAAAAAGAATTATTTGGCGGACAAATTCACACCACTAATAATCGCATGGAATTGCAAGCCGTTATTGAGGGTTTGCAAGCGATTAAATACCCTTGTCATGTGGTGGTTTATACCGATTCAAAATATGTACAACAAGGCATGCAAAGTTGGCTGTCAAATTGGAAAAAAAATGGCTGGCTCACCAGCAATAAACAAGCCATCAAAAATCAAGATTTATGGCAACGTTTAGATGAATTAGTCTCACAACATACAGTAGAATGGATGTGGGTAAAAGGACATGCTGGACATGATGATAATGAACGTGCAGATAGATTAGCCAATCTTGGTGTGGCACAAATACAAGGACAACAATAATGCATACGCATTATGATAATCTAAAAATTCACCGTAATGCCGATGAACAAACCATACGCCAAGCTTATCGCCGTTTATCCAAGCAATATCACCCCGATTTAAACCCCTCACCCGATGCGCACAGAATTATGCAATTGGTTAATCAAGCGTATGAAGTGTTATCCGATCCTGTGCGCCGCGCGGAACACGATCGCTGGATTGAGGCACAAATGCGTATTGCACAAGTACCCCCTATTACGCCAATGCCTCCAGTTTCCAATGTTTCTACTTTAGTGGATAATAAAAATAAATCGTGGTTAATGTGGTTAATCGGCTTGGGTTTAATGGTTTTATTGGCTTGGCAAATAGGGTATTGGATTTTAAATAGCATACAATCCCCATCAGTTACAACTAATCCTGTTGATGAAGTTAGCCCCAATAACGTTTCCTCAATTTTAATAGACGAATCTTCCCGCGCTGTCGAAGCGGCAAACATGGTTAATTCAAACTATGTACGCCCCACCATTGCACCCAATGGGAATCCCTTTCCTGATAAAACAACTTATGTAGATGGCTACCCACAAATATACAGCCATGAGGGACGCTATGTTATTTTTGCAGACAATGTGAAAAATTCATCGGATATTTTGGCACAACTTTATTTGGCACAAGACACACACAATCAGGCAATACGTACCTTTTTTATCCGTGAACGAGAACAACTGCGCTTGGAAAAATTGGATGCTGGGCAATATATTATTCGTTATTATCAGTTAGATGGTGGTGAGCAAATGCAAACGGATCTGATCCATTTGAATAATAAAAACCGCGAAGAAACGGTTTATTTTCAACGCGGCCATGCGCCCATAGCGCCCTAATACTTAGGTTAAAATTGCCCCTAACACAATCCCCCATTCACGCCAATAACTTGTCGAGTAATATAAGCGGCATTTTCGTGCATTAAAAAACAAATTGCATGTGCCACTTCTTCTGGCAAACCCATGCGTTGAATGGGAATGGCTTTGAGAATCTCATCTAATGGCAAATTTTCATCTATAATATCTGTATCTATCAATCCTGGTGCCACGCAATTAACAGTAATTTTTCGCTTGGCCAATTCAACTGCTAAGGCTTTGGCAGCACCAATTAAACCTGCTTTTGATGCACTATAATTCACTTGCCCACGATTGCCCATCACTCCAGATACTGATGAAACACATACAATACGCCCTGCACTGCGCCGACGTATCATAGGTAAAACTATCGGGTGAAGAACATTGTAAAAACCATCTAAATTGGTATCCAATACTTGATCCCAATCCTCTTCTTCCAAAGCGGGAAACGCATTATCACGAGTTAAACCTGCATTCAGTACGACACCATAATAGGCACCGTGTTGCTCAATGTCTTGTTGCAAAATTTGACGTGTGTCAGCACGATTAGATACATCAAATTGCAATATACGACTGTTTTGCCCAAAATTCCGTATGTGTTGTGCCACTTGTTCTGCTTCTTGGCGATTGTGGCGACAGTGAACCACGATATCATAGCCTTCTTGCGCTAAGGCTAAAGCGGCTGCTTTGCCTATACCACGATTACTGCCTGTAATTAATATCGTTTTATTTATCATGTTAATAATTGTTCCAAATGGTTATCAGTAGGGGGGCTAAAGACATTGAGGGCGCATTCTAATAGGGTGCTATTAGGGGGATAAGCTCCTATCGCTTGTTGTGCGATTAATTTGCCATCAAACACGCCCATGCCCGATTCATCTTGCCAAGAAAGATCGATTTTTACCCATAAATCCGTACCAAGAGGAATAGAGGGAATCGATATGCTTAATTTACGCGTCCCCAATAAAAAACCCAACCGCACTTTATCACCGCGATCTAATGCATGCGCCCCTGCCCATGCACCTATGGCTTGTGCCAAAATTTCTATGCCCAAATAACTGGGCAAAGCTTGAGCATGTTCAGGCAATAAAATATGGTTTGCATCAATATGCGCTTGTGCGGTTAAACTGTGTTCATCATAGGATAATACTTGATCTAGTAAAACCATATTACCACTATGAGGCAACAATATTTCGGGATGTTTAATAGGGCATAAGGGCATAATATCTTTTATTCTCCAATAATTAAGACGGTATTGTTGCCACCAAAAGCAAACGAAGCACTGGCACCAATACGCCGTTTCGTTGTCCATTGGCTCTGTGTATGGGTTAATGCAATGGTAGGCAAAGTTTCATCATATTGCTTATCCCAGATTTGAGGGGGCAGGCGTCCTTGTGGATTATACTGCCAAGATGCAATGCCCCAAACCAATGCGGCTTCTAATGCACCTGCGGCACCCAATGTGTGTCCTGTTAAAGGTTTGGTAGACGTGGCTGGGGTATTTGTTCCAAATACTTGAGCCACAGCGCAACTTTCCATAGCATCATTGTGGTGTGTACCTGTACCATGCAAATTAATCCAGCCAATTTCCTGTGGCGACACTTTTGCCATGTGCAACGCACGTTCAAAAGCCAATATTGCCCCAGCACCATCTGGGCGTGGCGAAGACATATGATAAGCATCACTGCTGGCACCATACCCCAACAAAGTCAATGAATCAAATAATGGCTCTTTGGTTGCAATCATTACCGCCGCCGCTTCACCAATATTAATCCCATCACGATGAGCAGAAAAAGGGTTGGCTATACCTTGTGATAATACTTCCAAAGCGTCAAAGCCATTGATGGTGAGTGGTGATAAATTATCCACCCCACCACAAATCACCGCATCACACACATCCATGTTTAACAAACGCGCAGCACTCATCAAGGCTCGGGCACCCGATGTACATGCAGTGGACACACCATAAACTGCTCCGCGCAAACCATACATCTGTTGAACAAAATCAGCAGGATTACTGTGTAATTGCGCTGCTTGGTAAAAAGGTACATCAGACCATGCTCCCCCTTTGGCCACATGTTGAAATAAAGGAATATTAATATCCGAACCACTCACCGAGGTTCCAATAATTACCCCCACGCGTTCTGCGCCATAACGTTGTTTTACGGCCATAATTTGCGGTTCTATTTGCGATAAAGCATGCCATAATAATTGGTTATTGCGATGACGATGCTCGGTTGTGGTTTGCTCATTAAAAGAGCGTAAAGCGTGTTTGACTGCACCAAAATATTTACTTTTGCCTAATATCCACGCATCACTCAATGATAATGGTGTTTGCTTGGGCGGTGATAATAAAGCTGAGATATGCCTTGACATACCATCGCCTAAGGCTGACACCAGCGCAGGCTCACTCAAATAAATACTCATTCTTTTATCTCTAAGATTCTATTGGTGAAATTCGCCAAATTTGCCCATTTGGCATACGTATGGTTTGCGTATTATGTTTACCAACGCTATCAAACAATTGCTCATATAGTTTTTGAGCGGCACGATTAGGAGGCATAAAACCATCATTGCGCCATTTGCCATTTTGCCAAACCAAACGTGCTTGAGGCGCACCCAACATATCGGTTTGTACCCAACGTGTCGCACCCTGATTATCACCTTGTACACTCAGCAAACTGGTTTGTAATACATTTCCTGACACATCTAATTGTTCTAGTTGCAACCAAACTGGTTGTTCTGGCAATAATATAGGAGTATTGTGTTGTATCCGATAACTAGAACACGCCGTCAAACACGCTAAACAGATAAAATAAAATTGCTTTTTCATCTTGTATTCTTAATGATTTTGATCCAAAAAATAGGCGGCCAAATCTGCATCTTCTGGGTGTGTTACCTTAATATTGCGCCTATCCCCCAACACCAATTTTGGTGCAATACCCAATTGTTCCAGCGCACTGGCTTCATCTGTTATCTGTGATAAATCCACTCTTTGCAAAGCATGATGCAATAATTGTGCAGGAAAAGCTTGTGGTGTTTGTGCTTGCCAAATGCCCTCTCGCGAAAGGGTTTTTTGACTGTGTTGCATGGTGTTTTGTTGTTTTAGCGTATCGGATACAGGCATGGCCAATAATGCACCGCAATGTGCTGTATCAGGAGCCAACACGGCCAATAAGCGATTAAGTGCCTCTAAGGGCAAACAACAACGCGCTGCATCATGCACCAACAACCAATCATCTGCAGTAATATATCGTTGTGCCAACAAATACGCCACACCTTGCGCCACACTTTCTGCCCGTGTTGCACCACCAACTGGCAAAACCATCGCTTTATCTGGCAAAACAATCCTCTCTGCAAACCAAACATCATCAGGTGCAATCACCACCACCACACGCTCAATTAAAGCATGATTTGCCAATACATTCACCGTATGTTGCAACAACGGTTTACCCAAAATTGGAGCATATTGTTTAGGTATGGTTGCACCAAAACGACTGCCCACCCCTGCGGCTGGAATCAAAGCTACCCATGCCATTTTATTGACTTTCCGATTGTGCTTGTCGATACAATGTTAAATGATTGGAAGCTTTGTCTATTTCATCTAAATATGCCTCATGCGCAACACATTCTTCTTCATTAGCCAATAACACACGCAACACATCGGGTCGTGGAGGCAAATTACCAATGGCCAAATCTACTGCCGCTTGGTCAAATACATCCATCATAGACAGCTGATTGCGCGTCATAGCCAAATATACTTCACCCAACAGTTCGCAGTCCAACAATGCCCCATGATAAATCCGATGGCTATTATTCACACCCAAACGTTCACACAAAGCATCTAATGTATTTTTTTGTCCTGGATAACGTTTGCGTGCCATTTCTAAAGTATCCACCACATCGCACACTGAATGCACCTTTGGCAAACCCACTCGCGCAAATTCCGCATCTAAAAACGATACGTCAAACGCTGCATTATGAATCAACAATTGCGCCCCTTTAATAAAATCAAAGATTTGTTGTGCCACTTGTGCAAAAGGAGGGGCATTAACTTCTATCAATTTTTCCAATGTAATATTATGTACATTAATCGCTTCCTGAGGAATATCGCGTTCAGGGTGAATATACAACTGCAAGCTATTGCCTGTGTATTGGCGATTATGCATTTCCACCCCAGCAAATTCAATGATACGATCAGGGTTTTCTGCTGCACTGTGGTTAAACCCCGTTGTTTCCGTATCCAAAATAATTTGGCGCACCGCATCACTCATATACAAAACCATTATTTAAAAAATTCATTATCCAACATAAACTGCCCCGCTTCAACCGCCTAAGCTAACCATTATATAATGTTATAATTCAACTGAACGTGCGTTACGTCGCGCACCACGTGCAAGGGATAATATCCCTACACCTTCATCTGTCCATTCACCATACAGGAAAATTAACCATGACCACACTCAACCAATTTCTTAGCCAACATCAAGCACAACACCATCTTGCGCCCGAACTTATTCAAACCCTCCACACCATTGCCCAAGCTTGTATACAAATTAGTCAACGTGTGCGTTTGGGTGCGTTATCAGGCATATTAGGCGAAGCTGGAACAGGAAATATACAAGGGGAAGCACAAAAAAAACTCGATGTTATCGCCAATCAAATCCTAATTGATGCCTTATGCCAAAATCCCCAAGTAGCTGGTTTGGCCAGCGAAGAAGAAGACAATTTTGTCGCAACACACCCACAAGGACGCTATTTGGTATTGTTTGATCCACTAGATGGTTCATCTAATATTGATGTCAATATTTCCATTGGTACAATTTTTTCGGTATTGCCCAAAGGCGAAGGTGAATTAAGCACACAACACTTTTTGCAAGCAGGACACCATCAACTTGCTGCAGGTTATGCACTATATGGCCCGCAAACTCTATTTGTTCTTACACTCAAACATGGTGTATTTGTCTTTACACTCAATGAGCAAGGTGAATTTATCCAAACCAAAGAACATTTAAATGTTCCCGAACACACTAGCGAATTTGCTATTAATATGTCCAACCAACGCCATTGGTTTAGTCCTATGCAACAATATATTGCTGAACTCTTGGCAGGCAGTGAAGGTGTGCGTGGCAAAAACTATAATATGCGTTGGGTTGCCAGCATGGTTGCCGAAGTGCACCGTATTTTAATGCGTGGAGGCGTATTTTTATACCCACAAGATCAGCGCGATCCCAATAAACCAGGCAAACTGCGCTTGATGTATGAAGCCAATCCATTGAGCCTTGTTATCCAACAAGCAGGAGGGGCATCCACCAATGCACACGAAGAGATGCTACAGATAACCCCCACAAGCTTACACCAACGTGTTGCTGTGATATTGGGCAGTCGCCAAGAAGTAGAACACATTCGCCACTTGCATCAAATACATTAAGGCGCAGGTGCCCCTTATGGTTGTTTATAACGATTATAGGCAAACAAATACTGCTCTGGAAAATGACGTATTAGTTGTTCTACATTATGGTTAATCACTTGCGCATCATGGGTTTTATTACCATTGAGAGGTTCAGCCAATGGCATGATGTGCAGTACAAAGCCTTTGCCATGAGACAAACGTTCGCCAACAAAAAACAAAGCGCAGACATTTTGAATACACGCCAGTTTTCCTGCCAAAGTCATGGTATAAGCATCTTTACCAAAAAACTTCACCCAAACTCCATCACCGCCTTCTTTAGGAGCAGGCACGTGATCAGGTAAAACTATGGTAGCTTCACCATTTTTAAGTGCTTTGATAATTTGTTTTACTCCTTGTAAATTGGTTGGTGCCGTTTTGCCCTTACCACGAATGCGCCCCTGTTGCATAATACGATCAAAAATCTTGATTTTTGGGGGTTTATACATAGCCGTAAGAGGGAAAGGCAGTTTTTCACTGATATATCGCCCCGCCAAATCATAACTGCCAAGATGTGGCGTTATCAACAATAAACCTTGTCGTTGTGCCAGAGCATGTTCTATGTATTCCCAGCCATGAACTTGACAAAATAAATCGCTGATTTGCTTTGGTGTGCGATAAAAAGCAATCGCCAATTCCAAACCGCTTTTCATGGTTTCTTGACACACACGCAATACATCATGTTTCTTATGCGGCAATTGAGCAATGGCAAGATTTTGCTCAATACGAGTGCGTTCTTTTGGGGCAAAGTAATACATCACATAACCCAAACCATTGCCAATATGGTGCAAAATGGGCAGAGGAATACACGCTATCCATCGTAAAAAAGCATTAAGCATATTATTTAAGTCCAATAATAACGCACAATGTGAAAAAATACAGGCGCAGCAAAACAAATACTGTCCACACGATCTAATACGCCACCATGCCCCCGAATGGCACGCCCCCAATCACGTATGCCAAAATTTTTTTTGAGTAAATTCATGACTTCCCCGCCAAAAAAGCCCATAGTAACCAAGGTTGCACCTATAATGGTTGCTTGACCAAAACTAAACGGTGTAATCCAATACAAACTGCCAGCAAGTAAAGCCGATGCTGTGATACTTAATATTGCGCCCATAGCAACACGTCTGCTCCCCATTCTGCCGCCTGTCCGTCGCCAAATATAATAAAACACGTCCCCAACTTGTACGACCACAATCATAAACAATAACAGCAAGCTGTTATGTCCAGCAAAATGTTCTATAGGCAAAGTCATCAGTGCTGGAACATGAGACAAACAATAAACTGTAATCATCAATGCCCATTGAATTTTAGCGGTGCGTTCAAAAAATTGTTCACCATCACCAGATAACCGCCCCAAAATCGGCAATAACAAAAAAGCATAAACAGGAATCAATACCGTGAACATGCTATACCAATTACTCATCACAAAATAATATTGCAACGGCAGTAAAACATAAAAACAAACCGCAACAGTATTATGATCACTACGGCGACAATAAACTTGTGTCATAAATTCGCGTAGGGCAGCAAAAGAAATACCAAAAAAAAGTAAGGTTATACCAATATGCCCTAACCATAGCGCAATCAACAAAATAATGGTTAGCCACCACCATGAATAAACGCGAATATTGAACGCTTTAATTGCGCGTTCATTCACTATTTTACGCCTTTCTAAAATACGCCCAATCAAGGCAATCAAACTCAATACAATAAAAATAACAAAAAATACAATACCCGCTTGTACAGGTAGCATGAAAGAAGATTCATTCATGATGAGATTCACTTTTTTTGGTGATAAGAGATTGACGATGTGCTTCACGTTTGGCAACAGGTGCCAAAGCCAACATGGCATGGCGTGCACGAAGTAAAAAATCATCTTTACTTTCGTTAGGTAATAAACTCAAAGGTGTACCAATATTTACATCACAAATCATAGGAACAGGAATAATTCTACCTTTGGGTAGTACACGGTTGATATTGTTTATCCAAATAGGTACAAATTCAACATCAGGGTTATTGCGAGCAAGGTGATAAATGCCACTTTTAAAAGGCAATAATAACGTATCATCATCAGTATTACGCGTCCCTTCGGGAAAGATAATTAAAGATTGTTCATCTTGTAATGCTTGACTCATCTGCTCGGTAATAGCCAGTGGATTATTGCCATTGCGCATAATCAATAACCCATTAAATACATACTTAATAACAAAAGAACGCATTTTGCCTTTAAGCCAATAATCGGCACCCGCAACAGGACGCGCCACTTTTCGCCAATGTTCGGGCAAAGAAATCCAAACTAATACAAAGTCCCCATGACTGGCATGATTGGCAAAATAAACTTTCTTTTCAGGAGAAAATGATAATTCACTAGGAAACTTAGGGCGTACACCCGTTAAAAATGAAACCAGTAAATACAAACTGGCACTGATTAGTTTTGCAAAAATAGCTTGTATTCTCATGATGAAATACGCAAGATAAAGTTATAAGCCATTTTAGCAGAATTTAACCTTCCCATAGAAGGCTTAGCATCTTTTATCATGTCAATCCGCCATGATAATATAAATAAATCATGATGTTCCTCAAACACTGTACAACAATATTTTGAGGAACGTATTTTACTGTATCAAGGATCTATCTAATACTCCAGCTGATACCACATCTGCACCAAACAATGCATTAACATCAGCATCATCAAACGCATAGGCTTGATGGCAAAAATCACAATTAACTGTAATGCTGCCTTCTTCTGCAACGATTTTGCCTATTTCTTCGCCCCCTAACATTAAAAGCATATCACTAACTTTATCGCGTGAGCAGGTACAGGCAAATTCTAAAGTTTCAGGTGTAAACACGCGTGGAGGCGTTTCATGAAACAGGCGATAAAGGATATTTTGTGCATCTAGGTTTAATAACTCATGTGCTGTTAGTGTACTGGCTAATGTGCTAATTTGTTCCCATATTTCTATATCTAGTATTTCTTCGGGCAATTTTTGTACTAATAACCCACCCACGTGCTGATCATCAGCAGCCAAGACGATATAAGTTTGCAACTGTTCTGAACGCGCCATATAATTCATCAACATACTGGCGATATTTTTCCCTTCTAATGGCACAATTCCTTGCCACGCTTCACCATTTGCTGGCTGTACTGTAATCGCAAAGATGCTGTTATTACCCAACAAATGCGCCAAATCAGCATCATCTGCAATCGTTACGCTTTCGTCCCATCGCGCCGTAGCCCGTACAGTATTATCAGAAGAGGCCTCTACGACCAGCATTTTTAATATCCCTTCCCCTTGTATTTGCATAATCAGCGAGCCGTCTGATTTTAAATTACTAGAAAGCAAACTGCCTGCAGCCAATAATTCACCTAAAGCACGACGGATCGCCACAGGATAATGTTTATTTGACACAATATGTTGCCAAACATCATCTAAATGAATATGCAAACCCCTAACAGCAAAATCATCAAAAATAAAGCGTGTGAGTTGATTATTTTTTTCCATTACTTTTCCTAGAATTTATTACATAAGTTTAATAAAATATGGTTTCATCTTAGAAAAAATCAAGAGTTAAACCCATTTGTAAAATCTTAGATTGATTATCAACACAAAATATTTCATCTAATCCAAAATTTTTAACAGTAAATCGCGTATGATACAAAAGCTGATTTAATGATTAATTTGACAGGATAAGCATATGAACAAGACAGCAATTTTAGCCTGTGTTTTGTTGGCCAGCTCAGGTTTTAGCATGGCAGACTCTGACCATACTCACGATGTGCCATCACATCACAAACCATATCAAAAACATGATGGTTTACCACATGATTTGGCAAAACTTAATCTTACCGATGCACAAAAAAAGCAGATTCAAACTATTTTAGACCAAAATCGCCCTGCTAAACCCAACGATCATGCAACCAGTCGTGAAGCCTTTCAACAAAAAATGCAACAACGCCAAGCACAAGAATTAAATATTATCAGCAGTCGAGTCTTTAATGAACAAGCTGCGCGTCAATTAATTAACGAACGCACCCAAGAACGTGCCCAGCTAGAACAAGACCATGCTGAACGTGAATTGCAAATGCTCAAAACACGTCATGCCATTTTCCAAGTATTAACGCCCGAACAACAACAGCAATTCATCTCCAACCAAAAACGCCACCCTGAGTTAAAAGACAAACGTCCATAAGTTTGTTTCATGGATAAATAACAGTAAAAATGGTTCTAATAAAAAAATCTGCACCCATCAAAGTGCAGATTTTTGTTGCTTATAATTTCGCTGCTACATCACGCAATGCGGTGCGTAAACCCTCTTCAATCACAGGATGATAAAATGGCATATCTAACATTTGTGTAATGGTCATTTGCATTTGATGCGCCCAAGCGAGCAAATGTGCCAAATGTTCTGCACTGGGCCCAATTAATTCTGCACCTAAAAAGCGTTGGGTGTTTTTATCCGCATACACGCGCATAAACCCTTTATTTACCAACATCACTCGGCTACGTCCTTGATTTTCAAATGAAACTGAACCGATAACAACCTCTGTGTCAAATTTATCTCCGTATTGATGTTGCAATGTCGCATAACGTGCACCAACACTGGCAATTTGTGGATTGGTAAACACAACGCCTATCATGCTGCGGCGCAAACCTTTGTTGACTTGAGGATAGGTACCCGCATTTTCACCTGCAATTTTGCCTTGATCAGCGGCTTCATGTAACAATGGCAATTGATTAGATGCATCACCCGCAATGAAAATGTGTGGAATACTGGTTTGCATGGTTAAAGGGTTGGCTACTGGTACACCACGCACGTCTAATTCAATATTCAAGTTTTCCAAACCAATATTATCTACATTCGGACGGCGTCCCACCGCAGCGAGCAAATAGTCTGCTACAAATACACCGTTATCCGTACCTTGCGACCATTTAACCTCCACTTTGCCATCAGCATTTAAAGTGGTTTCAGTTTTTGCATCTAAGTGCAAGGGTAAATCTTCACTAAATATAGCCACTGCTTCATCTTTTACGACAGGATCACTAATACCACCCAGCGCACCACCCACACCAAAAATTTCGACGTTTACGCCTAAACGGCTCAACGCTTGTCCCAATTCTAAACCAATGACGCCGGGTCCAAATACAGCAACACTCTGTGGCAAGGTATTCCATGAAAATACATCATCATTAACAATCAGTTTATCACCTAAATTCTGCCATTGTGGCAAAATCACAGGGCGTGAACCTGTTGCAATGACAATACGTTCAGCTTTAATTTGTGTATGATTATCGATTTGTATAGTATGTTCGTCTAAAAACTTGGCTTGTCCCATGATACGTTTGTGTTCGTCCCATGCCATCACATCTTCCACCACAAAACCAACAAAACGATCGCGTTCAGATTTAACACGATTCATCACTTGCACACCATTAACAGTCACAGAATTTTTATCCAAATGTATGCCAAATGGATCAGTATGCAAAGCATGATGGCGCGCTTCTGCAGCCGCAATCAATAATTTAGAAGGCATACAACCCACGCGTGCGCATGTTGTACCAAATACATGGCTTTCAATCAAATAGACATTGTCAGTAAAGTGCAAAGCATTACGAAATGCACCCATACCCGCTGTACCACCACCTATAACAACCACATCTGCATTTAAATATTTCATATAACTCTCCTACTATAAATTAATATTAGTATAATTATAACCTATCTTAAAATGAAACTTAATTGTTTTATTTAATATCATTAATAATATTAAATAAAACAATAACGCTCATACTATACAATTAATAATATAATAAGAGCGTTATCTTCAATACGGCACAGTATTATCGTGCTACTTTAATTTGTCCTTCAACATACTCATACATCACTTAAACCCGAACACAATTGGCTTCTGCCAATAATTCCAATAATGTTTCGGTTTCTTCCCAACCAATACATGCGTCAGTAATGCTTTGTCCGTATTGTTCGGGTTTATCTTGTCGTCCTGCGATCAAATGACTTTCTACCATAACGCCCATGATATTTTGTTCACCTGCGCGAATTTGATTGGCAACATCTTGCGCCACTTCCATTTGACGGCGATAATCTTTGCGACTATTGGCATGACTACAATCAATCATTAACCGCGTTGCAACTTGTGCTTTGGTTAATTGTTCCACTGCGGCTTGCACATATTCGGTACTGTAATTGGGCTCTTTGCCACCACGCAAAATCACATGACAATCGGGATTACCTTCAGTATGTACAATAGCAGAATGACCATTTTTGGTTACTGATAAAAAGTGGTGCGAATGAGAAGCCGCACCAATCGCATCTATGGCAATTTTTAGATTACCATCTGTACCATTTTTGAACCCCACGGGGCAAGACAAACCACTGGCTAATTCGCGATGCACTTGGCTTTCCGTCGTGCGTGCGCCAATGGCACCCCATGCAATCAAATCAGCATAATATTGCGGTGTAATCATATCTAAAAATTCGGTTGCCGCAGGAATACCTAAATGATTAATCGTCAATAATAATTTTCGTGCCTGACGTAAACCAAAATTAATATCAAAAGTATTATCTAAATATGGATCATTAATCAGCCCCTTCCAACCTACTGTCGTACGCGGTTTTTCAAAATACACTCGCATCACAATGAGCAATTCTTTGGTGTATTTTTGACACAACGGCAATAAACGTTGTGCATATTCTATAGCGGCATTGGGATCATTCATGGAGTTGATAACCGCTTATTGGTGGTAATCGGTCCTTGCTCCATAC
>CAKARD010000012.1 GCA_916720425.1 uncultured Kingella sp.
ATTAGCTTGTGCTTTGATTTGGTTGAAATTATAGCTAAAATGTCATTAGCCCCTACATAATACTTGCTGTTGCACTTGGGTTAACTGACGTATTCCCTCTTGCCCTAACGCGATTAATTGTTGTAATTGAACAAGGCTAAAGGTTGCACCTTCTGCGGTACCTTGAATCTCAATGATGTTCTCAGCATTAAGCATCACTAAATTAATGTCACTATCACAATGAGAATCTTCTGGGTAATCCAAATCTAATAATAGCTTACCGTTTACCACGCCCACAGAAATGGCAGCAACAAAACCAATAATAGGGTTTTGAATTAAATCCCCTCTTTTCAATAGCTTTTGGATAGCCAAACTCAATGCAACAAATGCACCTGTAATACTGGCTGTACGTGTTCCACCATCAGCACGTATCACATCACAATCTATCAAAATTTGTCTTTCTCCCAATAAAGTTAAATCCATGCCCGCACGCAAACTACGTCCAATGAGCCGTTGAATTTCTTGTGTGCGCCCCGATTGTTTACCTGTGGTAGCTTCACGTTTCATGCGTGATTGTGTTGATGTAGGCAGCATACCATATTCGGCACTAATCCAGCCTTTTCCTGTGCCACGCAAAAAATGTGGTACATTATCATCAATACTAGCAGTACAAATAACATGCGTATTACCACACATCATTAATACCGAACCATCAGCGTGAGGTAAATAATGGGGGATAATCTGAATATGTCGCAAAGCATTTTCAGCGCGTTGAGTGCGAACCATGTCCATCAATATGTTCCTTATTTGATTTGATAACGAATATTCTCGGCATGATCTATTTTAATACAACCGCTTTGTTGTAATTGTGCAATCACCTCTTGCGGATCATATTGTTTAAAACTAGACGATAAGGCATTAATCAAGGCAACTTTTTTCTTAGGTTGATTTTTGCGTAACCAAGCTACAATCGCTGATATATTAGTAGGCGCATTTTCGTGTGTTGCCAAAAGAGTAAACACTTCGGGCTGAGATGAAGCTTCTGTCTTTACGGTTTCTTTTTGGTCAATAACGGCTGAGATATTAGCATCATCGCCAGATAACGTTGAAAGAATGGTTGATGTTAGATTGGATTCGAATAAAAATTGTTTTGCCTTTTTGCCATATCGTTTTTTACTGATGATATGCGCTTGTGGAAAATCCTTTTGCAATTGCTCGGCAACGGCACGCCATTTGGGTCGTGGTGAAATAATCGCCAAATAGGCGGTGTGATGATGAGTCAAAATTTCTCGTGCCGCTGCATCGATACTTTGTGCTGTATTTTTTTTAGGTAACACATAAATACTGTGTGGCTCTTCAGGCGTGGTCATTTTTTTTGCTTGAGAAAATGGGGCAAATAAAGCCACTCGTGCTTGTTCAAAGGGAAGATTTTTGAATTTTATCGCCACTTTGGCGCAATCTAAAAACAGACATTTATGCATCATATTGTCCTTGTGTAGTCTGGCGAATCTTCGCCTTTTATAAAATCATATACGCTCATACAGCGTGATACACAACGCAACGCGCGTTCACGCTATCTAAAACAGTGTTTATTGTGCTAAGATCTTTTTCAAATCAGCAGCAATTTGAGGTGCTTCCATGCCATAACGAGCAAACACGACAGCTTTACCGTTTTTATCTAACAAATATGCGCCTGATGAATGATCTACGTTATAAACGGTATCGGATTTAATTTCTGTTTTTGCTGAAACAATGCGATATATTTGTTTAGCTAATGCCAATTCTGCCCCCCCTCCTGTATCAGTTAAACCAATAAAATTAGGGTTAAATTGTTTCACATATTGACCAATAAGTTCAGGGGTATCACGCTCTGGATCAACGCTGACAAATACCACAGCAACATCTTTGGCTTGGTCTCCCAGCTGTTTGAGCGTGTCGCTATATGTCAATAACTCTGTAGGACAAACATCTGGGCAATGAGTAAAGCCAAAGGATAAAATAACGGCTTTACCTTTTAAACTACTCATGCTAAATGGTTTACCATTACCATCGGTTAAAGTGAAATCACCACCTAAATCATCTTTGCTGACATCTGTACCCGCTAAGCCTGATGTGGGTGCAACAGGTTCAGTCGTAGCGGAAGTTGCGGCAACACTAGCAGAAACTGATTCTGTTATACTGGCCACAGAGGCTGAAGAAGCGGTGTTATTTGCTGTATCGTGGTTACATGCACTCACTAAAGCAACGGCAAACAAACTTGCTAATAAAGGGTGAGAAAAGGTCATAATGTATCCTTTTTAATGTAAGGTTAAGGGAGTTCAGCAGAACCCATACGATGTAAAATAATATTGGTTTTGTTGCGCAAACTCGGATCACTGGGGTTTTTAATGTAATACAATGGCTTGGTAACACGTGCGGCCATTTGCGCGGCTTGTACTGCAGTTAATTGGCTGGCATTGGTATGATAAAAATATTGTGCAGCGGCTTGCGCACCATAAATTCCCTCACCCCATTCTATCACGTTTAAATATAACGCATAAATGCGATCTTTGTTGGTGGTCGCTTCTATCATTGCTGTAAGTACGGCTTCTTCAGCTTTGCGAATATAACTACGATTTTCGTTTAGAAACAAATTTTTAGCCAGTTGTTGACTAATGGTTGAACCACCTGCACGAATTTTGCCTGTTTTTTCATTACGCTTGATGGCATTTTGTATACCACGCCAATCAAAACCACTATGATCAGCAAAATTGGCATCTTCTGAAGCTATCAAGGCTTTTTTTAGGTTAACCGAAATATTCTCATACGCAACCCATTGATAGCGAACAGGTCTAGAATTGGGTAACTCATTTTGACGCATTCGCATAAATGCCGTACGATGCGGTGCCAAGACGCGATAACTGATGATGGAGCCATAAGCAAACACATTAAACAGTAATAATGCCCAAATGGGTGTCAGCAACAACCATTTAATCATGCCCATACATTTCTCTTTTTAACTGTGCCAATACAAGAGCAGTTTGGGGCATAAACCCACGCCATAAATAATATGCTTGCGCGGCTTGTCCTACCAACATGCCCAAACCATCAGCAATTTGTTGTGCGCCGTATTGTTGTGCATAACGTAAAAAAATCGTAGTTTCAGCGGCATAAAACAAATCATATACTTTACTATTTTCAAAAACTGCAGTGGATATAGGTGGAACTTCGCCTACGACACTACTTGATGTTGCATTAATAACCACATCAAAAGATTGCGTTAACCCTGCAAATGATTGCGCTTCAATACCAAATTGTCGTGCCAATATTTGCGCTTTATCTACGTTGCGGTTGGCAAGAGTAATATGGCTGGGTGCACAATCCAACAACGGTAAAATAATTCCACGCGCCGCACCGCCTGCACCCAAAATTAAAATGCGTTGGTTGCGTAAATCCCAGTTTAACTGTTGACATAAATCTTGTACCAAACCGATGCCATCTGTATTCTCACCCAATAATGTCCCATCATCTTGTGGGATTAAAGTATTAACCGCTCCTGCTGTTTGAGCACGTTCACTCAATGAATCACACACATCTAAGGCATATTGCTTAAATGGTAAAGTAACATTGGCTCCAAGACCACCTTGTGTAAAAAAAGTTTTTACCGCTTGGGCAAAATTCATGGGTGTATTTTCCACCCATGTTCGCGTGTAATCTATTTTGATGCCTTCTTGTTGTGCAAAACATTCATGAATATAAGGTGATTTGCTGTGTGCAATGGGATGGCCAAAAACAGTATATTGAGCGTTCATTTGTATCACTCATAAAAAATGAAATGTTCTAAATTATATAAACAAAGTCTATCCAAAAAAAACCATATTGAGCAAATTTTCTACATAAACTTAGGGCAACATTACTCCAACGCTTGATTGAGTTGTTGTTCAATTTCATCAGCATCAAAGGCTTGCGCAATAAGCTCAAAACGACTATCGCGTCGCCAAGCCACTTGGTTTGCGCCCCATTGTCCATCTACCCAATTGAGCCATACCCAACTGTCTAATACTTGAAATACGCCTTTAGCACGTACTAAGCCTTGTGTCATTTTGGGTAGGTCGTTAAAAAATTGAGTTAATCGTTCGCCATCAAAATTGCGTCCAGCAGGGAAAGTGTAACCTTGAGATTGGTAACCTAATGTATTATCTGGTAATGCTTTAATACGATAACGGGATTTTTCTATTATTGGCGTATCTAACCATGCTATCTCTAATTGTGCATGATTCACTTCGGCTACCAAGGCTTTAGGTGGAAACCATTGCGCGGCTTGTTGGCGAAATTGCGCCAGTATGTCAGATGAACATAAATCTATTTTACTGGCAACCAACACATCACATACACTGATTTGATCTTTGTATAGTGGATTTTGGGCATATTGCACATCTACAAATTGACGCGGGTCAACTAAGGTAAACACGGCCGCAATATCTAATTGATTGATAAATTCTGGTGTTTTTAGTTCATCTATTACACCTGCTGCATGTGCCAAACCACTGGCTTCTATCAAAATACGATCAGGTATTTGTTTTTGCAGCATGACGCGTATGGTAGCATCCATCTGTGCGCCCGCACTGCAACAGAGACAACCGCCTGATATTTCAGCAACGGGAATACCATTTTCAGACAATACCGCACCATCTATACCAATTTCCCCAAATTCATTTACTACAATCAACCATTTTTCATTGACTGGTTTTTGTGCTATCAAACTGCGGATAGCGGTGGTTTTTCCTGTCCCCAAAAATCCTGTAAAAAGATGCACTTTAGTTTTCATTTAATCACTTCCTGCCGATATAAAAATAAGATAATAACGCAATCACAAATTTAATTCATAGAAAACCTTTAAATTTAGCAGTTGCGATAAAATACAAAAACCGCCATTATTTAGGTTTGGTTTTTCTCAATTACTTTTGGAGAGATGATGAACACATTTCACTTAAATGGTTATCCCCGCATTGGTGCAAAACGCGAACTAAAGTTTGCTGTTGAAGGCTTTTGGAAAGGCACAAAAAGCGAAGCAGAAGTACAACAAGTGGCCGCCGAAATTCGCAAAAACAACTGGGCAACTCAAAAAGCGGCAGGCGCAGACTTGTTGCCAGTAGGCGATTTTTCGTTTTATGACCACGTTTTAGATTTATTGTGTGCAGTGGGTGCGATTCCTAAACGCTTTGGTTTTGACGCAGCCCATTTAACCTTGCCTCAATATTTTGAATTAGCACGCGGCAATGCAACCCAATTTGCGATGGAAATGACTAAATGGTTTGATACTAACTACCACTACATCGTTCCAGAATGGCATGGCGACACCGAATTTTCAGTTCATGCGCAAAATTTAATCGCTCAAATCAAAGAAGCCAAAGCACAAGGTCATGATATTAAACCAACTTTGGTAGGACCTTTAACTTTGTTGTGGTTGGGTAAGAAAAAAGAAGAGTTTGGCTGCCGTATCAAAGTGTTGTTGCCTAAATTATTGCCTGTGTATGCACAATTGTTACGCGAATTAGCTGCCGAAGGTGTAGATTGGATTCAAATTGATGAACCTATTTTGGCAGTTGATGCAGGCGATGCTTGGATAAACGCCTTTCCAGAAGTTTATAAAGAATTAGCCAACACAGGCGTGCGTATTATCATTGGTACTTATTTTGCCAGCGTAGCCGAACACGTTAAATTGTTAAGCAATTTACCAATTCACGGCGTTCATATTGACTGCGTACGTGCACCTGAACAATTGGCTGTATTTGCAGAGCAATTCCCAACCAGTAAGGTTTTGTCAGTTGGTTTGGTGGACGGTCGCAACGTATGGCGTGCGAATTTGAGTAAAATCATCGACACCTTAGAACCCATTAAAGCCAAATTTGGTAACAATTTGTGGATTGCACCATCTTGCTCATTGTTGCATAGCCCGCAAGATTTGGCTGTTGAAGAAAAATTAGACAGCGAAATCAAATCTTGGATGGCATTTGCTGCACAAAAATTAGTGGAATTAGGCAATATCAAACAAGCTTTATCGCACGGAAAATCCAGTATTCAGGCTGCCTTAAATGAATCAGATGCTGCCGCTGCCGACCGCGCAACCAACAAAAAAATCCACAATGATGCCGTAAAAGCCCGTTTGGCAAATCTGCCCAAAGGCGCAGACCAACGTAAATCACCTTTTGCTGAACGCATTAAAGCACAACAAGCGTGGATGAATTTGCCTATTTTACCAACGACAACCATTGGTTCATTCCCTCAAACTGCAGAAATCCGTGCAGCACGTGCTGCCTTCAAAAAAGGGGAATTATCGGCTGCTGACTATGAAACAGCGATGAAAAAAGAAATTGCCTATTGCGTTGAAGTACAAAAAAAATTGCAATTAGACGTGCCTGTTCATGGCGAAGCCGAACGTAACGATATGGTTGAATACTTTGGCGAACAATTAGCAGGCTACTGCTTTAGCCAATTTGGTTGGGTACAATCTTACGGTTCTCGTTGCGTAAAACCACCGATTATTTTTGGCGATGTGTCTCGTCCCAACCCAATGACCGTATTTTGGTCATCTTACGCACAAAGTCTAACCAAACGCCCAATGAAAGGTATGCTCACAGGTCCAGTTACCATGTTTAAATGGTCGTTTGTGCGTGATGATATTCCATTAAGCGAAGTGGCAAAACAAATCGCCTTAGCTTTGAATGACGAAGTATTAGACTTGGAAAAAGCAGGGATTAAAGTTATTCAAATTGACGAGCCCGCTATTCGTGAAGCGATGCCATTGAAAAAATCACAATGGGATGAATTCTTGGCTTGGGCATGCGAAGCATTCCGTTTGTCTAGCACAGGTGCAGAAGACAGTACGCAAATTCACACGCATATGTGCTACTCTGAATTTAACGATATCTTGCCTGCCATTGCCAGCATGGACGCTGACGTCATTACGATTGAAACCTCACGTTCAGATATGGATTTGCTCACCGCGTTTGGCGAATTCAAATATCCAAATGATATTGGACCAGGTGTATACGATATTCACAGCCCACGCGTTCCCACCGCTGCCGAAGTGGAACATTTGTTGCGTAAAGCTATGACTGTTGTGCCTGTTGAACGTTTGTGGGTGAACCCAGACTGCGGCTTGAAAACACGCGGCTGGAAAGAAACCATTGAACAATTAGAAGTTATGATGGAAGTTACTCAAAAATTGCGCAAAGAGTTGGCTAAATAAATCTTTTAACCAATACATTCCCCATCTCAGTCTAAATTGAGGTGGGGATTTATATTAAAACCAATGAATTTCTTACACCCCTTGCTTTAAACTGGCTTCAACAAAACCGTCCAAATCACCATCTAATACAGCTTTGGTATTACCCACTTCATAGCCCGTGCGCAAATCTTTAATGCGTGAAGAATCCAATACATATGAGCGAATTTGGCTACCCCAACCCACATCTGATTTTCCTTCTTCTAATGCTTGTTTTTCTTCATTGCGTTTGCGCATTTCCAATTCAAATAATTTGGAGCGCAACATTTCCATTACAATACGGCGGTTTTCGTGTTGTGATCGGCTACTTTGTGATTGCACCACAATTCCTGTGGGTAAGTGCGTAATCCGCACCGCTGAGTCCGTTTTATTGATGTGCTGACCACCTGCACCTGATGCACGATAAGTATCCGTGCGCAAATCAGCGGGATTGATTTCTATTTCAAAGCTGTCATCAACTTCGGGATAAACAAAAATAGATGCAAATGAAGTATGACGCTTATTATTTGAATCAAACGGCGAATAACGAACCAAACGATGCACACCTGTTTCGGTGCGCAACAAACCATAGGCATATTCACCTTCTAAACGTATTGTCGCGCGATTGATTCCTGCAATTTCACCATCATCTTGTTCTAAAATTTCTACTTTAAAGCCTTTACGTTCAGCATAGCGTAAATACATTCGTAACAACATGCCTGCCCAATCTTCAGCTTCCGTGCCACCTGCGCCTGCGGTAATATCTATAAAACAGTTATTTGGATCAGCGGGTTGATTAAACATACGTTTAAATTCTAAATTTGCCATTTGTTTTTCCAAGTCGGCCACATCTGCAACAATAGTGGCAAAACCTTCTTCGTCATTTTCGATGACCACCATTTCAATCAACTCACGATTATCACTAATTCCTGCTTCTATTTTGTCTAATGTCAGTACAATCCCTTCCAAGATTTTGCGCTCTTTGCCTATTTCTTGCGCACGCTTGGGATCGTTCCATAATTCAGGATCTTCGGACAAGCCTATTACTTCTTCTAAACGTTCTTTTTTTCCTTGATAATCCATATATATGCGAATATCTTGATTGCGCGTTGCCAGATCATCAAGTTGATTATTTAATTGATTGATTAATTCGGTTTCCATATTATTCCTAAAAATTAAAGAGTCGATTTCCCAAAAAAGAATATTATAGTGGACAAACCATTAATTGTTACTGTGTCAATTTGTGTTGTTATACTGCCCACAAATAACCAATTTGTACCAAATTAAAGTTTGTCCACTATAAAACATCAAGACAGAACACACTATTGTGTCTGCAAAGTACATCATTCAATCGGAATTTCCTCTATTTAACAAAAAAGGAAATCAAATTATTTTTTTACCACTTTGCATTTATTAAACACTATGCTTTGTTGTGCGCCACTGGTTTCAGCAACAGAAAATGTGCCTCCATCTGTATTCGCTAAATTTTGTGCGTTAGTAGGCAATGTTGTCCATACGGTTGTTTTTTGATTAGGATCTTGACTGATAAAACGGTTCATAATCACAAAATCATCGCGCCACATACCTGGGGTAATTTTACCATTAATTTTTAATTGCGCTACAATCACATCATCGCCTTTAATACCATACATAGCACTGATTTTTTGGTCTTGTAATTTACCATTAACTTGCACTTTACAGGTATAAAATACTTCTTGTGTTCGGTCGATTTGTGCATCATTATCAGCGGCGTAAACATTAAAAGTTATACTCGCCAATAAAGCAGAGAACAGGATTTTTTTCATAATGTTTCTCTCAAGTTAAAAATGCAATTAAACGCGTAATAATAAAGGTTTGTCAAAATATTTTACGGGCTTTTTCAATCTGCCTTATTGGATTAAAAACCAAACACATTTGGAATAATCATTAGCTTCTAATAACCATTTTTGCGTATAATCACGTTTTTATCTTTTTTATAAAATAATGTCCAAGAAAAACATTTGCTTAGTCTTGTTATTGTATACACCAATTTTATTGGTATCCACATTTATCGGTTTACTGTTTTTGCCAAAAGATAATGGTGAACCTTACACTCTCACGATACAAAAAGGACAAGGTATTATTGCGGTAAGCCATGCTTTACAAGCAGATGATAAAATATTTAGTCGCTACGTTTTGGTTGCTGGTGCTTATATATTGGGTACACATAATCAACTCACTCAAGGCAGCTATCGTTTGCCTGCACATCTTTCATCTTGGACAATTTTGCATCGTTTGAGTGAGGGCAATCCTGATAAAGTTCACATTCAGATTATTGAAGGTATGCGTTGGGCAAAAATGCGCAAAATTATTAACGAAACCCCAAATATTCAACATGATAGCATCAACATGAGCGATCAGGAATTATTACATACGATAGCGCCTGAGGCTAATATTCAACATGCTGAGGGCTGGTTTTTTCCTGATAACTATGTGATTGCCAGTGGCAGCAGCGATATACAAATTTTTCGTGCTGCATACCAAGCTATGCAACGTGAATTACAAACCGCATGGGATAATCGCGCCGATCATTTGCCTTATAAAACGCCTTATGAATTATTGATTATGGCAAGTTTAATAGAAAAAGAAACGGCGGACCCTGCTGATAGATTCAATATTTCATCGGTGTTTATCAATCGTTTAAATAAAAATATGCGCTTACAAACTGATCCTACGGTGATTTATGGTATGGGAGATTTGTATCAGGGAAAAATTCGCAAGGCTGATTTACAACGTGATACGCCTTATAATACCTACACACGTGCAGGTTTACCCCCTACACCGATTGCTTTGCCCAGCCGTGCTGCATTAACAGCAGCAGCACACCCTGCCAAGAGTGAATATCTATTTTTTGTCTCACGCCAAGATAACACAGGGCGCAGTCAGTTTAGCCAAACCTTGGAACAACACAATGCCGCCGTGCGGCAATATATATTGAAGAAATAATTATGAACAAACCTACTCAGCCGCAACCTGAACAAATCAAAGCCTGTATAGCACAAATTGTGCAACATCAACCCATTACTTATGACTCACGAACACACACTTATGCCCAACTGTGTTTGGCGGATTTTCAATCATGCTTAGCTGAATGGTGTATAGATCAAACGCCTCTATCCAAACAAATGGCGGCATTACCTCAAGTAGCAGAGGCCTTGAAACAAACCAAATTGCCCGCTGAAGACGCAAAAAAACTCATTGCTTTTATTCAACATCACGCTAAACAAGGACAACAAACGGCGCAATTATATTGGGCATATTTACAAATTACGGGTAAATATCTGACACAAAATCCCACCGCCGCTATCCATATTTTGCGTCAATTACAACAAAAAAATGATTGGCGTGCGACACGATTTATGGGCGAAATTCTGATTCAAGTACCCCAAATTGCACCTGATATTTTTTTACACAATATGCAAGAAACAGCGCGAGCATGGCAAGCCCAACACCCTCACCTAAACCTCGCCCAAGTTTTACAACATTGCCAAGCTTTTACCCAAACGCCTCAAATTATTAAAAGTTTGGCTAAAACGCAATTTGAACTGGCTACTCAACAAGGAAGCCCTATTGCCAATCAACGTTTACGCAGTTTAATAACCGCAGGAAAACTACCATCAAATCCTACTATTAAAGCACATCAAAGCTTGGAAAATTGGCTACACTATCAGTATCAACGCCAGCAATACAACACAACAAGCAACCTATCCACACAGATAGAAGATGATCCTGATATTATGGTGTTACCTGAAAATATTCCATTATTATTATCTGATCATGATAACGAAAATCCTGTCTGGCAAAAAGTTGTTATCATAGGCGGCGTATTACTTTGTTTTGTTTTAATTTTGACCATCTTGATGCAAAAGATGGTCTAGATTCACGTGTGTTTGAGTTTGGCTATTCTGACAGCAATGCCAATAAATCTGCTTCACTCAATATCATAATCCCCAAGCTGTGTGCTTTGTCTAGTTTACTGCCTGCAGCCTCGCCCGCTACCACATAATCTGTTTTTTTAGATACGCTGCCTGATACTTTACCGCCTGCAGCTTCTATGCGCCTTGCGGCTTCATCACGTTTGAGTGTGGGCAGTGTACCTGTCAGCACAAAGATTTTACCCGCAAGAGCAGATGATGATGATGCAGTGTCGGTTTGTACAGTCGTTTTAAACATAAAATCTTGCATAAACTGGCTTATTTGCGCCAACAGTTGCACATGATTGTTGCGCCAATCTTGCCATGTTTGTGCTAAAGCCTGATCATACTGCAAAGCTTGCCAGCTGCCAGCCAATGCCCATAATTCTTGGGCGCGTTTTTCGCTCAATTTTAAATCAGGCAAATGAGATAATATGCAAGGTGGCGTAATAACTTGTTGAATATTCGGATTAACTGGATTTTTTTGTGGTGTTACCCCTGCTGCCAGCAATGCATCTAGTAAATGCATATGTTCAGGTTGCGCAAAATAATGCGCGATCGATTGTGCGACGACTTGTCCAATATCAGGCAAACACGCCAATACGGGTGCAGGTGCACAACGTATCGTTTCCAAATCTCCAAAAGCACTGGCCAGTTGCTTGGCCGTATTTTCCCCCACATGACGAATACCCAACGCAAAGAGTAAACGTGCTAAGGAAGGATGGCGACTATTTTGAATACTATCTAGGATATTTTGTGCCCATTTTGTGGCACTGCTGTCTTTAATTTGCTGTAATTGAGACAAATTCAAGCAGTAAATGTCTGCAAAGCTGTGCAAAATATTTTTGCCAACCAACGCTTCAATTTGCTTATCCCCCAATCCCACAATATCCATGGCTTTACGACTGGCAAAATGAATCAAACTTTGCACTCGTTGTGCTTGACACAATATCCCGCCCGAACAACGCGCAACCACCTCATTTTCTTCACGCACAATCTCACTTTGACAAACTGGGCAATGTGTGGGGAAAACAAAAGATGTGGTATGTTTGGGACGATATTCAAGCACAACACGCACCACTTCTGGTATAACATCACCCGCACGGCGTACGATTACCGTATCACCCACACGCACATCTTTACGCATGATTTCATCTTGATTATGCAAAGTGGCATTGGTCACCACCACACCACCCACTGCCACGGGTTTTAGCCGTGCTACAGGCGTGATGGTACCTGTCCTACCCACTTGCACATCTATCGCTTCTATTTGGGTCATGACTTCTTCAGCAGGAAATTTGTGTGCAATAGCCCAACGTGGCGCACGTGATACAAAGCCCAATTGTGCTTGCTGAGTCAAATCATTCACTTTCACCACCATACCATCTATTTCATAAGGCAGTTTGGGACGTTCTTGTGCCATTTGTTCATAAAACGCCAAAACATTCTGTATACCATCACATACTTGCCATTTACCCAAAGCAAAGCCTAATTTTGCTAAATAATTCAATTCATCGGCATGATTATTTAGTTCTATGCTTTGAGCCGTATGGCTCACTAGGGCATAAGCAAAAAAATGTAATTTGCGCGTAGCGGTAATACGTGAATCTAATTGACGCAAACTACCCGCTGCCGCATTGCGCGGATTAGCAAAAACTTTTTGTTGTTGCGCCACTTGTCGTTCGTTTAATGCAGCAAAATCTGCTTTTAACATCAACACTTCACCACGTACTTCCAGCGTTTTGGGAAGATTTTCACCGTGTAATCGCAACGGAACATTGCGCACAGTTTTGATGTTTGCGGTTACCTCTTCTCCCGTCGTGCCATCACCACGGGTTGCTGCTTGAACCAATATGCCATCTTGATACAATAAACTCACCGCCAAACCATCAAATTTGGGTTCAATGGCATAATTTACCAAAGAAACACCCAAATCTTGACCAATCCGTTGATCAAATGCCATCATTTCGGCATGATTAAACACACCTGCTTCATTTTGAGATGAAAAAGCATTGTTAAGTGATAACATTGGCACAGTATGTTGCACACTAGCAAATTCGCGTAATATCGCACCACCTACTCGCTGTGTGGGACTATCAGATTGGCGATACTGTGGGTATTGTGTTTCCAAACGCTCTAATTGACGATATAAACGATCATATTCACTATCGGGAACACTGGGCGCATCTAAGGTATAATATTCGTAAGCGTAACGATTCAATTGTGCGGTCAGTTGTTTGATTTGTTCAAGTGCATTCATTGTTTTTCCAGTTTATCTTTTGCAAAAGCGGTATCCAATTCTTTAATCCCCCATTCTACGCCAAAATCAATCCACAATTTACAACTGGTATTTTTATCTATTGCGTTAATAATCATGCCTTCACCAAATTTAGTATGACGCACCCCATCACCAATACAAAAACCATCAAAACTTTTGTTCCCATCAGATAACACAGAACGTGTCATGTTTTTTGTAGCTGTGCTTTTTTTGCTACCCGATAAATTTTGCACAAATGTCTCTGGAATTTCATTTATAAAACGTGATTGAATACAATCATGAACATAACCATACATAAATCGTTGTTGTGCCATAGTTAAATATAGTCTTTTACGCGCACGAGTGATGGCCACATACATCAAACGACGCTCTTCTTGCAGGCCTTTTATCTCACCTAAACTCAATGCACTAGGAAAACGTTCCTCTTCCAAACCACTGATAAACACCACATCAAATTCTAGGCCTTTGGCAGCATGAATAGTCATCATCTGTATCGCATCTTGCTGATCATTGGCTTGATTTTCGCCACTTTCTAGCGAAACATAGCTTAAAAATGCCAACACAACAAAATCAGGTTGTGTGGTGATATCATCAGGAATGTTTTCAAATGGATTATCACTGGGATTAAAATCATGTGCGGCAATAATTAATTCATCTAAGTTTGCGATACGCTCGCGCTCGGATTCTTGTTTTTGCTCAGCATAATGAGTGCGCAGCCCGCTATGATCTATCAGATTACGCATCACTTCGGACAAAGATAGTTCTGTTACTTGAAGCGAGATATGTTTGATTAATTCTACAAATGTCTGAACTTTTTGGGATGTTTTGGCAACCACACAAGCGGCATCCCACAAACTACTGCGCATTTCTTGCGCCATGCTTTGTATTTTTTCAATGGTTTTTGCACCAATGCCACGTGGTGGAAAATTAATCACGCGCAACAGTGCTGAATCGTCAGCATTCACTGCTAAACGTAAATAAGCCAGTGCGTGTTTAATTTCTTGACGTTCAAAAAAACGTAAGCCACCATAAATTTTATACGGTATACCAGCTTGCACAAATTGTTGTTCTAACACGCGTGATTGCGCATTACTACGATATAATACCGCCATTTGCCGTAACGGTATGGCTTGGCTTTGCCCACGGCGTACTTCATCTATAATAAATCGTGCTTCTTCTATATCATTAACAGCAGAAAAAAAACGGATTTTTTCCCCATCTTTGGCAACCGTACGCAAACTTTTGCCTAAGCGGTCGGTATTGTTATGAATCACGGCGTTAGCTGCCTGCAAGATATTATTGGCAGAACGATAATTTTGCTCTAATTTAATCGGTTCATTAAGCTGATATTCACGCATAAAAGTGGTCATATTACGCACATCTGCGCCACGAAAACGATAAATAGATTGATCATCATCACCCACAGCAAAAATGGCCGCTTGTTCCCCTGCCATTAATTTTAGCCATGCGTATTGTAACGGACTGGTATCTTGAAACTCATCGACCAAAATATGATTAAAACGTTGTTGATAATGCGTTCGTAACAATTCATTTTGCTGTAATAATTCATAACTACGCAACATCAGTTCTGCAAAATCTACCACGCCTTCTTGTTGACATTGCTGTTCGTATTGAGCATAACACTCGATCATACGACGGGTATTTTTATCGGTAGCATTCAGACAATCAGAGCGTAAACCTTTGTCTTTTTGCGCATTAATAAATCCTTGTAACACGCGTGGCGCTAAAATTTCTTCACCAATGTCTAGTTGTTTGAGCAAACGTTTGATCAGAGCCAACTGATCTTGCATATCCAAAATTTGAAAAGACTGTGGCAAATGAACATCACGATAATGTAAACGCAAAAAACGATGACACAAACCATGAAATGTCCCCAACCACATGGCACGCAAATTGATCGGCAGCAAGGCACTCAAACGGGTTTGCATTTCTTTGGCAGCTTTGTTGGTAAACGTTACCGCCATGATGCTGTGTACCGTTGCCATATTGTTTTGCAATAACCAAGCAATTCGGGTCGTTAACACGCGTGTTTTGCCACTGCCTGCCCCTGCCAAAATTAATGCAGATTGCGGTGGATAAGTTACTGCTGCCAATTGTTCATGATTTAAATCTTGTAATAAAGCAGGAGAATGAGAAGAAATAAACATATATACTGTGAAAAAAGCAGGATCTAATGCACATTGTACTATAGAAGCTCAAAATTTCAACGCCAGTTATCATGCATGATTTTTTAAACGAGATACTCGCTCTTACTTTTTTATTAATTTAATATCAATAGGTTACTATTTTATTTATGATTATTTTTGCCAAAATGCCAACACGTTATGGTATCTATGTATGCTGACACTTCAAAAATTTGCCGCACCCAATGCTTATAAAATTCAAATGCTTGATTTGCACCCTTTAACAATGTAGCAGCCTATTGTGTTTACTGGATAGCTAAATGATTAAAATATAACGAAAATTCCAAACCATAAACATGCTGTACTGCCTTTGAAATTATAGACAGATAAATCTGTACACGAATCATCCCATTCCATACACAGCCGCATCAATCAAACACCATCAGGCGTGTATTCATACAATACATGAGCATTGACACGCTTACTACGATCCATCAGTGAATTTTCTTCGCTATCGGGCAAGAAACACACCATCTACGCTCATATTCACACGATTCTCATCTACACTACGCATGGCAAAGCCTTTTAAAGGCCGCCCATTATTACCCATCTCTAGAATTAATAATTATTATTATTTTTTATGATAATACTATTTTTATAGCATCATCAAACAACTGAGACCGTATTAAACATTCATAAATACACCCATTGATACGCAATAGGTTAACATCATAAACATTCAATACGACCTGGATTTTAATCATCAAACCTGACTCACCAGAGTCACTATAGCGTAGCGGGACCCACTATTTGCGCTAAGGTATGGAGACGTTGCTCGGATTTTTCAACATAAGGATTGGTGGTATCCCAAGCATAGCCTGCTAAAATAGAACTAATCATACGTGTGATATCGGGATTTCGATCTTTGGCATAAATCACATCTTGAAAGCGATTGTTATACCAGCCTTCTACATAAGTGCGGAATGTGTTCACACCTATCATTAAAGGTTCAACATAATCTGTTTGCCAATTTATATTTTGGCCACGTAATTGTTTTACCAATACATCACTGGCCAATTTTGCTGAATGCATGGCGATGGTTACGCCTGATGAAAATACGGGATCTAAAAATTCAGATGCATTGCCTAACAGGGCAAAACGCTCACCAAACAATGCTTTAACATTGGCAGAATAGCCTTGAATATGCCGATAATCAAAACCACTGTCCCAATGTGCATTGGCTAAAATACGTTGCAACATGGGAATGTCATGTGCAAAGGTTTTGAGTATGCTTTTGCTGCCGTTTAAATGTGCAAATCGTTCGGGTAATCCTACTACGCCAATAGAACAATGATTATCGCTAAATGGAATCAACCATAACCATACATCACGATGAACGGGATGAGTAGAAATTAAAATTTTATTGCGATCAAATTGTGGGTCGGTAATATTGTCAATAATACGTGTAAAATGGGCTTCGCGCATGGGTAGGTGTGATGGGGTTTCTAAATTTAATAAACGTGGCAAAACACGTCCATAGCCACTGGCATCTAATACAAATTGACTGCGCACAGTGTAAGACTCACCTGTTTCGGATTGAACATGCAACGTTGCTCCAGAATCCTCGGTCTCAAAAGCGGTAACAGTTTGCCCAAAACGCACTTCTACGCCTTGTTTCATGGCTTGTTCAATTAAGATTTGATCAAATTTTTCTCGGCGTACTTGAAAGGTGGTTCCAGGCCCAGTGCTAAATTTGTCTGTAAAATCAATTTCAGTATAGCGATCGCCCCACGTAAAAGCCGCACCATTTTTAAATTGAAAACTGGGTTCGGCTTCTACTGCTTCTAAAAACCCTGCTTGCTCTAAAAATTCCATACAGTGTGGCAACAAGCTCTCACCAATCACAAAACGTGGAAAATGTTGTTTTTCCAAAACACATACTTTAATTCCTTGTTTGTGCAGCATTGCACCTGCAATGGCACCTGAAGGACCTGCACCAATAATCGCAACATCAACAGTATAAATCGTCATAAAATAATCCTTTTTAAAGGTGGAGAAACAGAAGAAATACAACAAGACAGAACCACTGCCATTGCCCAGTTGAATAATACCCCAAAAGAAACACTCACACCAAAAGCAAAGACGGCGGGAGTGCTACTAAGCGTTAATAATACAAATGAAATGAGTGTTGTTAATCCTGCCAAAGTAATACCAGTAATGCGTGTGACTTGAGTTTCGGGGGCAGTGGTGGCATAAACAGCATAATCTATACCAATAGCAGTGGCCAACAATAAACCAAACAATGCAAATAAGCTGACTTCAATTCCCAAATACCCCAATACCCCCAATGTTGCACCTACCGCACACAAAGGTATGGCTAAAATAATACTGCCTCGTTTGATACCAAATATGCGCCACAATACCAACCATGCCAACAAAAACGAAACTACTTTGAGGTATGCGGCTAAATCACGTGTATGGGAAAATTGTTGATTTAAGTGATGACGTTTGTCTAATAATTGCCATTGGGTATGCAAAGCCATCGCTTGCTCAAGTGCCTCGGCATTTTTGACATCAAATAAACGCACTAACCCCGCATATTTTCCATCAATTTGACCCAAATACAGACTGCGAAATGCTTCTGCCTGAGGTGTATTTAAGCTGTGATCTAATGAAACTATCGGCATATTAGCAGCTTGTTCCAACGCCTGTACTAAAGTCTTGCGCTCTATACCCAATTGCTCTAAAGGCGCATAAACTTGAGGCTGTGTCATGAGTATCTTGAATTGTTGTTTTAATGCGTTTTGCGTTTGGGTTGGCAATACCCATTCATCTAGCGATTGCGTTTTTGCCAGATTTTTATCATGCATAAGCTTTGCAACTTGTTGGCTTTGTTTCAATAATTCATCTGGGCTATTGGCTGTAATGAGTAATGTTTGCCCTGTGCCTATGCCACTAATTTGAGCAATACGTTGCGTTTGTGCTAACAATACTGCGTTGAGTGATACCCAATTTTTGATATCATCTTTCCAATGTAACTGGCTGATACCCAATAACAAAAAAATAAATACAACAAAAGCATAAGGAAACAATTTTTTTGGGGCAATCTGTTGTGATAAAGACTGCATTATCGCCGTAAATGGCGTGTGTCTTACCTGATGGGACGGGAATAAATAGGGCAAAAAACAGACGGTTGCACCAAACGCACCCAATAACGCACCAGTAGAAAAAACGGCGGTTTGTTGCAAAATGGGCAAAGGGGTAAACCATAATAAAACATACCCCACTGCCGTAATCACTAAACTAATACTAAAACTGGGTAAAACACGATTCATCACTTCTCGTGCCTGCCAGCGTTGAGGGGGGTGAACAAACAGCGAAGAAGCCAACCAGTGTAAAGGAAAATCTACCAATACACCAATTAAACTGGTTCCTATAACCAAAGTGAGTGCATGAACATAGCCAAATATCATAATGGTTGTGGCTAAGCCCCATAGTATACCCAAAGCTAAGGGTAAGATTAATATGAAAATACGCCAGGAACGAAATACCCACAGTAATAAACCAAATGTCAATAATATTCCCAATACTGACATGATGCTGCTTTCATACTCAGCTTGTATTTTGGCTTCGGCAGCAAATAACGCGCCACTGCTACTAAGTAAATCATAACCTTGAATCTGTGCCGTTTGCTGGTTAGTTTGCCACCAGTGCCACACAGCAGGATTGGGTTCATCATGGCGCAAAAAAACCCGAATCAAAACCCATGTTTTACCTTCATACTCAGTATAAAGCATGGCTTGTTCAGGATGCCACATAAAAGTCATCTCGCCATTGCGCCAAGCAAAACGCCCTAAACCTAGCCAATCTTGCTCCAAAGGCAAAATATTTATGGCAAACGGATTAACCGCATCTTGCGCACGTTGTTCAAAATAACGTTCAGGCTGTTGCAATAGTTGTTGCGCTTGTGCCATTGGTAAGGTCGCCAAACCCAAAGATTGCACCGATTGGCGCAACGCAGATAAATTGGGTTCTAATTGACTATCCACACGTTCAAACAGTGGATCATTGCGCCACGTTTGTGCTAAATCTTTTGCTATTTTAAAAACTCGCTCACTATCTTGATTCCCCACTAAAACCACTATTTGCTGATTAAAGAGTTTTTCTTGCCTTGTTTCGGCAAGCTGTACAATGGGATTGTTTTGTGAATCTTGTGGTAAAAGTGCCGTTAATTGTGTCTGTATGGGCGCGTGCGAGACAAACTGCCACCCCAACCATAGCATCAGTATCAAAGACAACAAAGCATAGATTTTGGTCGCCAGAACAAACTTCATACACATACATTAAGCAATAAAAGAGAATTGATTTTAGCAAAAAAATAAAATGCTGTCCTAGATAACTAGAGAAATCTAATTTCAGGTTAGAATAGTCCCTATGCAAAAATGAAGTTTCAGCGAAGCTAAATTGAGAACTTTTGGAATGAGGCAAAACGCCCAATGAGATAAAAATTCTTATTCCATTTTAAAACAATCTATAAGGAAACACCATGCAAGAATTTATCCAAGAACCAACAAAAGATGCCAACATAAACGGCTTTATGAAGGGCACATTAGTAAAAAGGCCGGAAGGCTGGACGCCGATAGACGAGTTGAAGGTGGGCGACCTTGTCATGTCACGTCCTGAAAACGGCATCGGCGAGGCCGTGCCCAAGCGGGTGGTGAACACCTTCAGCTATGAAGACAAGGAAGTGGTGATGCTGAAGTTTTCCCAATTCCCCGAAAGAAACGGGGGAGGGGGGACCCTGGTTGTTACTCCGAACCACCCGTTCTGCGTGTACGGCGTGGT
>CAKARD010000013.1 GCA_916720425.1 uncultured Kingella sp.
GGAAACAATATCTTAAATCCTTTGCCTCTTTTTTTGAATTGTCAATAGCCCCTAAGGCGACAATGTGGTTTTTATCGCACGCTCCCAAGACAAGTTAAATAAAATTGCCGAAGAATTGACCGCACAATTCGGTATTAAAGCGTACGTTATCGCTATCGATTTAGCCAAATCTAATGCTGCCGAACGCATTTTTGAGCAAACTCAGGCGTTAGGTATTCAAGTCGATTATCTGATTAATAATGCCGGTTTGGGCGGACATGGCAAGTTTGCCGAGCAGGATTTGGCAGATGAAACGCATATGGTTCAAGTCAATATTATCGCGCTGATGGCGTTAACCCGCCTGTATCTGCCGGCGACGTTAGCGCAACAGTCAGGTAGAATTTTGAATGTTTCGTCCACGGCATCATTTATGCCTGGCCCGAATCAGGCGGTGTACTACGCCACCAAATCTTTTGTAACTTCATTCAGCCAAGCAGTGGCGCAGGAAGTTTCCGCAAGCGGTGTAACGGTTACTGCACTTTGCCTCGGAGCAGTGACAACAGGCTTTGTGGCGGGTGTGGCCGCTTGGGATAACGCAAAATCGGCGCAATCGGTAGCACAGTATGGCCATAAGGCGATGATGCGCGGCGAATTGGTGGCATTTAACGAAGGAAAACTGCGTTTTATGTTGGATTGGATTATCCCGCTCCTACCACGTCGCTTGGTACTGAAAATATCGCAAATGGTGATGGAGAAGAAATAATTTCTTTATCATAAAAAATCCCCTATCTGTGATTAAGCTTCATACATCATTCTTGATGACTTTATGATAGTAATTTTTATTATTCTACCGAAAAAACGAAAAAACAAAGTAAAGATATGTGAAATTAACATATATTTCTCGTTATATTTGGCTGATGTTTTTCTCAAGCAACAAAGATCTATTACCTTATACGCTAGGCCAACAGAAACATATAAAATCATGCTAAAATAATTGGTTTTATCGTTGATTAAGGCAAAAACAAAGTAAAGCAAAATCATGCAATACATGTTTCAACTTAATTTACAAAATTTCCACAAAAACAATAAGGAAAAACAATATGGCAGGACATAGTAAATGGGCAAATATTCAACATAAAAAGGCACGTGTTGATGCACAGCGCGGTAAAATTTTCACCAAATTAATCAAAGAAATCACGGTTGCCGCCAAACAAGGCGGGGGCGATCCTTCAGCCAATCCACGCTTACGCTTGGCAATGGAAAAGGCTTGGGATGCCAATATGCCTAAAGACAACGTACAGCGTGCTATTGATAAAGGTACGGGTAATTTAGAAGGTGTCGAATACATTGAATTACGTTACGAAGGATATGGCATTGGCGGTGCAGCAGTTATGGTAGATTGCATGACTGACAATAAAACCCGTACCGTTGCCGATGTGCGCCATGCATTTACCAAAAATGGTGGCAATTTAGGCACAGACGGTTGTGTGGCATTTAATTTTGCACATCAAGGTTATTTGGTTTTTGCCAATGTAGATGAAGATACCTTAATGGAAGTTGCTTTGGAAGCAGGTGCAGAAGATGTCATTGCTGATGAAGAAGGCATCATTGAGGTGATTACCGCACCCAATGATTGGGCAGACATTAAATCCACCTTAGAACAAGCTGGTTTTAAAGCTGAAGACGGTGATGTAACCATGAGAGCACAAAATACCATTGAATTATCAGGTGTAGAAGCTGAAAAAATGCAAAAACTCATTGACGCATTAGAAAACCTCGATGACGTACAAAACGTTTATACATCAGCCATATTAAATTTTGACTAAACCGCAACATAACCCTTTGCAAAACAAAGAACAAATTTACAAAAACCAATATATCGCTTATGATATATCGGTTTACCGTTTTGTTTTAATTAGTTAAAATTTAGGATAACACCACATCCTTTAAAATATACATTTAGGAGTTTATTTTTAAATGAAAGCAACAAACATCAAGTCCATATCAGCGTTGCAAGCTGACAAAAATACTACTTTGCAACGCTATCGTGGCATGATTTTATCTATTACTATATTTTTGATTAGTATTGGTGTATTAATGGGTAGCTCTATTTACCTATCATCTAAAGTACAAGAACATACCAATCAAAGCTATGTTGCCTCACAATTGCACCAAGCAGGCGTTGATATTACTAAAAACCTTCTGGCCCTGAAACTCGGTTATGGTGAAGATCCAAACAGCCCGCATATTACCAGCACATTGAAAAATCTTAAAGGCGCACAAAATATCTTAACCAAAAGCTTAGCAGTTTTGCAACAAGGTGGTCAATTTACGGGTACTGACGGTAATACTGTAACCATTTCTCGTTTAGTAAGTCATGATAACCCAAAAAACCTTAAATTAATTGAAAGCTTGTGGCAACCTTTATCTAAAGACGTTGATCGTTATTTAGAAACCGCTACTTCTCCTACAGCCAACTCTACATCTTTAGACTTAGCTGTATTAAATGCACAAGATAGTGAAGTGCGTATGGAACAAGCGGCTCAATCTATTTTGACAGAAATTCAAAACGTGATTCGAGAACGCTCACGCATTCTGAGTATTTTCCAAACCTCTGGTATCGTGGGTGCGTTAATATACCTAGCTATTTTCTTGCTGTACTTTATTCGTAGAATGTTTGCTGCCGATGCGCAAGCTGATGCTGCACGTAAAGAAACCACCGAAATTATGGATACCGTAAACACGGGTTTGTTTCTGTTGGATAAAGACTTAAAGATTGGTGCGCAATACTCACGTGAATTGGAACGCTTGCTTGGACAAACCGACTTAGGTAATAAAAACTTAATGGATGTGTTAGGCGGTATGATTTCTGATGAAGATCTGAATACCACTCATGCCTTTATTGGACAGCTATATAATCCACGTACCAAAGAACGATTAATTGGTAGCTTAAATCCATTAACACGTCAACCTGTTACTATCGCAGGCTCCAATGATGTACGTTATTTAGATTTTAAATTTAACCGCGTATATCATGACAACGAAATTGTACGTGTATTGGTCAGCGTAGCAGACGTAACCGATGCCGTATTACTGGAAGAGAAAATTGAACAAGAACGTGAGCAAAATGACGTTCAATTAGAAATGTTAAGTACCATCTTACAAGCTGATCGTCGCTTGGTAGATGATTTTGTGCGTAACGTAAAACGTCGTAACACCACTATCAATAATACACTCAAAGCACCAGGTGATCGGAATGCTGAATTGCGTGCTAAAGTTGATACCATTTATCGTGAAGTACACAGCTTAAAAGGTGAAGCCAGTACCTTGAAGTTACATGGTTTTACCGTGTTAGCAGAAAATGCTGAAGCTGAATTGAGTAAATTAAGTAAATTACCTGCGCTATCTGGTGAAAACTTCTTGGGTTTAGCCGTACACGTTGAAGAATTGATGAAATTAACACAAACAATTGAAGATTTGATTAGTCGTTTGGGCAATTCGTCACCCATTCCTTCTGCAGCTTCAATTAACAATGAACCAAAACACACTTTGGCAAACTATTACTCCAACTTTGTCGCTGAATTGGCTCAACGTAATCATAAAGAAGTTGATTTTAATTATGTAGGCATTGAAGAAACTAAAAACGAAGAAACAGACACTTTAATTCGTGAAATTGCCGTACAATTATTGCGCAACGCAGTAGTACACGGTATTGAGACACCTGAAGTACGTCAAGCCAACCGCAAACTGGCGGCAGGCCATGTGCGCATGGAATTGAGTGAATTACCTGACAATCAATATTCCTTAGTATTGGAAGATGATGGTAAAGGCATTGATTATGAAGCGGTTCGTGCTAAAGCCGTTCGCATTGGTCAATATACAGAAGCTGAAGCCGCACAATTAGGCAATAAAGAATTATTGTCTCTAATTTTTAGCCCAGGTTTTTCTACTTTAGACACTTCGACAGAAGATGCGGGTCGTGGCGTAGGCTTGGATATTATTAAAGATCGTATTCAAGAATTGGGGGGCAAAATTGCTATTGCAACACACCCTGGTGCTTATACGCGTTTTAGTTTTACTTTCCCAAAAAAATAATTTAGAGAATTGATATGACAAAAAAAATTATGATTGTTGACGATTCTAATGTTATCCGCAATCGCATTACACGCGGTTCTTCACGCATGGATTTAGAAGTCGTCGCCACTGCAACCAATGGTTTGGAAGCCGTAGATTTGTATAAACAGCACCATCCTGATTTAATTACCATGGATCTCACTATGCCTAAAATGGATGGTCTAGAGTGCATTTATGAACTAACCAATTATGATAGCAAAGCCAATATTTTGGTTATTTCTGCCTTATCTGATAAGGCAACCGGTATCAAAGCCTTGCAATTAGGCGCACGCGGTTTTATTTGTAAACCATTCACCGATGAAGAACTATTTGAAGCTTTTGAAGAAATGTTAAGTTAAGGAAAATAAACATGAAAGAAGATAAATTACAAGTGTTTTTGGAAGGTGTACAAAAATACTTCAATCAAATCATGGATCCCGAAGAGTTGGTTGTTGGCACACCCTATTTAGTTGAAAATAGCGTTCCTTCTGCTAAAGATTTTACTGGTGTCATTGCAATTTCTGGCAAAAACAAAGGGATTGTATACTTTACCGCACCTAAAGAATTGTTGGAACGCCTATTGATTCTAATGGGTGAACGTGAAACCACTGAAGCCTTTATGATTGACTTAGTGGGTGAAGTTGCTAACACCATTGCGGGTAATGCTCGCAGCGAATTTGGTGAAGATTTTGAGATTTCTGTTCCCATCGTGTTACGTGGAGCACCCGATGAAATTATGTTGCCACGCAAAGATCGTTCCTTTGTGATTCCCATCAGCTGGAAAAATCGCGCTGCCGCAATTGTAATTTCTTTACGTAAGCCGTAAAATACTCGCTCAGGCTGTCTAAACATGAATTAGGCAGCCTAATTTTTTAAACTTATATTGATAGAACAAAAATGATACAAAAATTACTTCTTTCAATTATTACATTAGCAATATTAGCTGCATGTGATAATGGCACACCTAAAAATCCTACCGCTAACACATCTGAACCTAGCGCATCAGCAGAAACACTACCTGTTCAAAATATTATTAAAGACAATATACTCTCGTTTTTACCTGATGGGGATTTTGTTAACAAATTGGGTGACAGCGCATTTATGCCTGCAGATATTGCCGCAGATTCAGTGACTTTATTGCAATATGATGTGTCACGCAATTTAACTGTATTGGCTCGCAATGAAGGTAAAGCAAAAGATGCTGCAAAATTTTTGAGTACACTTAAAACAACTATAGAAAACAGCAAAGATATCCAAAATGTTAAAGTCGGTGAAATTGCTAATAACCAGTTAACCTATTCCTTTAGCCATGACCAAACCAATGAAAGCTGTATTAGTCATTTAAGCACGGATTCTGATATTTATACAGTCTGTGCCAGCAGTAATGAACTATCAACCACTGATTTGCAAACTTGGCTAGAAGACAGTATTCAATTTCACTAAGCATAAACGCGTGGTATATAACACGCGTTTATAATTTTATCTATAACTTATCTATAAATTCTAACGCTTTTGTAACACCCATTTTATATCTTCTCCTATGGTTTCTAAGGTATGTGTTTTCCATATGGAATCTTGACTTAATGCGACAGAAATTTCTGGCAAAATAAAGGCACCATGTCCTGTTCCACCTAAGATTTTGGGTGCTTGATACAATACCAGTTCATCTAATAAATCTTCTTGTAATAGTGCGCTAGTTAGGGTTGCGCCTGCTTCCACCATCAATTCACCGACATTTTCTTGTGCTAATCTATGCCACAATTCACTCAAACCATCAGGATAGGGGAAAAGACGCAAATGCGGATAATTTTTCACCCAATCAGGCGTTGGTTTGTGGGTAAAAACCCATGTTGCTCCACCATCTTGTATCAGCCGTGCCTGTTGTGGCAATCTAAAATGCCTATCCAATACAATACGAGTTGGTTGACGTAATGTTTGAATTTCACGTACATTTAGACGTGGGTTATCGGTTAATACTGTGCCTATACCTGTGAGTATGGCACAACTTTGGGCACGCAATTTTTGCACATCATATCTTGCACTGGCACCAGTAATCCATTGACTACGCCCATCAGATAAAGCAGTTTTTCCATCTAAACTGGTTGCCAATTTGGCAAAAGCAAAGGGACGTTGTCGTTCTATACGTGATAAAAATCCACGATTGAGTTGGTGTGCTTCTGATTCAAATAGGCCTACTTGTACTTCAATACCTGCATTGCGTAATAATGCGACACCCTTGCCTGATACTAAAGGATTAGGATCATACATAGCGATAATCACACGCTTTACCCCTGCTGCAATTAAACCTTCGGCACAGGGAGGCGTACGCCCATAATGGGCACAAGGCTCAAGTGTAACATAAACGGTTGCACCTTTTGTCCATTGTCCTGCTTGGCGTATGGCGTGGACTTCAGCGTGCGGCTCTCCTGCGCGTAAATGAAAACCTTGACCCACCACTTGTTCTCCTTGCGCAATCACACAACCTACTTTAGGGTTGGGCGAAGTGGAAAAACGTCCCTGCCAAGCTAAGGCCAAAGCTTGTCGCATAAATTGCTCATCTTGTTGTGAAAACATCATATTACTCATCTTATACTTTCATTTTGTAATGTCTTTTGCGCAAAAATTTCACAACAATACCACTGTTTGCACCAAAAAATACCGAAAATAAATACCATAAACCACAGAATAAAATAATTGTAGGGCCAGAGGGTAAATTGGCTGGATGATGATAGGACAACAATAAACCCGCATAACCACACACTAATGCAATTAAGGCCGAAACTAACATCAATGCACCCATGCTTTTTACCCACAAACGTGCACAAATGGCAGGTAACATCATCAATCCTACCGACATTAATGTCCCCAATGCTTGAAAACCTGCTACTAAGTTCATCACCACCAATACCAAAAAAGTAATGTGCCATGCCCCACCTCTACCATTAACCGCACGTAAAAACAAGGGATCAATGCTCTCCAACATCAATGGGCGAAAAATTATTGCTAAAACAACCAGCGTTAAACTGGCAACGCCACCCATCAAACGCAATGAATCTAAATCCACTGCTAATACCGAACCAAATAACAAATGTAATAGCTCTACACTGTTATCCCCCAAACTTACCAAAATCACACCAATAGCAAGACTGCTCAAATAAAATGCGGCAAAATTGGCATCTTCTTTCAATTCAGTAAAACGACTGACCAATCCTGCAAAAAATGCCATCAATATCCCTGCTACAAACCCACCTAAACTCATGGCAGGCAAACTTAATCCTGCTATCATATAACCGATTGCTGCTCCTGGTAGCACAGCATGACTTAGGGCATCTCCAATTAAACTCATACGGCGCATAACCAAAAACACCCCCACAGGTGCCGCCGAAAACGCCAAAAATACCACCGCTGCTAACGCATAGCGCATAAACCCAAATTCCACAAATGGGGCAATTAAATATTCATACAACATTCTTTATCCTAGTCACACCACGTATCTTCTTCGGCAGCTTGTGCCAAGGCATTGGCTTTACCCAATAAATCTTCACACAATACTTCTTCAGTTTTACCACAGGCAATTTTTTCACGTGCCAATAATAAAGTATGGGGAAAATAAGCACGAACTTGTTCGTAATCATGTAAGACAGCAATGATTGCTTTACCTTGTTGATTTTCTTGACGCAATACTTCTAATAATGCATAGGTGGTTTTAGCATCAACCGCGTTAAAGGGTTCATCTAAGAGTAAAAATTGGGCATTTTGTATCAACATGCGTGCCAAGAGTACACGCTGAAATTGCCCATTGGATAATTCTCCTATGCCCCGTTTTGCAAAATCTGCCATTTCTACCCGTTCTAAAGCCGTCATAACTCGTGCTTTTTGTGCAGGATTCACACGCCTAAAAAAACCAATTTCATACCATAAACCCATGGCTGCCAAATCAAACACACTCATTGGTTGGCTGCGGTCTATATCAGATTGTTGTGGTAAATAAGCAATGTCCTGACGGCGCAAATTTTGCCAATCCACATAACCCGTATTACAACGTAACAAACCCATCATGGCTTTGAGTAAAGTAGATTTACCCGCACCATTGGGTCCAAAAATGGCATACATACCACCTTGCATAAAAACCATGTCCACATGATGCACTGCAGCACGCGCTCGATAACTGACTGTAAGATTATGAACCACAATATTCATTCTGCCACCGCCCATGCGTAAACGCTCCACACCAGCAACAATACCCCACTCACTATTAGTAAACGTTGCCACAAACCTGTTAAAAGCAAAGAAAGTTTCATATTAGCGATAATGTTAAAAAGCAGTATGATACGGTATAACAAGATGAAAACAAAGCATTACATAATCCTACTCTAGGTCAAATCATGAAAATTCATGCCCGAGATAGTGGACAAACAAAAATTAATCGGAATATAATTTTTGTCACAGGCAATGACTTAACCTGTATGCACTCCAACAACAATATAGAGAGAATTTAGCATGAAAATACAAACAACCTTACTTGCCACTATCGTAACCCTTGCTAGCATTGCAAGTGTACATGCTGCACCTAAACCCGTTGATGCAAAACGCATCACTTCACGTCAAAATGTGAGCTATGTTTGCCAATCTAATAAAAGTGTTAATGTACAATACGGCTTTAACGCAGCAGGTATTCCCGTAAATGCTTCAGTAAAATTGGCAGGTGCAACACGTGTATTGCCTTACGACTTAGCAAGCAGCGACAATGTTGATACTAATTTCCAAGATAAAAAAGGTTACCGCATCAGCATGGAGAATATGGAAAAACGCAATGTACGTAAAGCTGCCATTGCGACGATTACCACACCTAATGGTGAAATCGCTTATACCGATTGCTCACCTCGTTAAACATTATTAACCTATTTATTCTAAACCGCATGATTGGCTTATTCATGCGGTTTTTTGTACAATATAAGTCCTTTTTATTTGATTGAAGAATAAGTATGTTTCGCACTTTATTGGGTGGAAAAATCCATCGCGCCACAGTGACTCAAGCCAATTTAAACTATGTAGGCAGTATTACCATAGACCAAGATTTATTAGATGCCGCAGGTATTTTAGTCAATGAAAAAGTCTATATTGTTAACAACAATAATGGCGCACGTTTTGAGACATATACCATTTCAGGCGAAAGAGGTAGTGGTATGATTTGCTTAAATGGTGCCGCAGCGCGTTTAGCACAAGCAGGGGATGTGATCATTATTATGTCATACGTCATGTTATCCGAACCCGAAATCGCCACACATCAACCACAAGTGGTTTTGGTCGATGAACACAACCAAGTGCGTAATATTATCCATTATGAACCTGCCAATACCGTGTTATAAACAACAAAGATAATAACAATGATCAGCAAACAAGAATACTTAGCCCAAGCACAACAAGGATACAATCGTATTCCTTTAGTACAAGAATTATTAGCAGATTTAGATACGCCCTTATCTTTATACCTAAAACTTGCTAATCAGCCATTTAGTTATTTGATGGAATCCGTGGTAGGTGGAGAACGTTTTGGGCGTTACTCTTTTATTGGTTTACCATGTGATACTTATATCAAAGTATCGGGGAATATGACTCAAATCTACAAACAACATCAATTAGTTGAAACTCATCACAACAGCAATCCCTTAAAGATTATTGAAGCTTTTCACGCACAATTTAAAACGCCCGAAATCCCTGATTTACCACGTTTTACAGGTGGTTTGGTGGGCTATTTTGGTTATGAAACCATTTATTATTTTGAACATTTATCCCATCGCCTTAAAAATCTTGTCAAAGAAAATCCATTACATACCCCTGATATTTTCTTAATGTTATCGCAAGAATTGGCCGTAATTGACAACTTAAGTGGCAAAATTTATTTGATTGTGTACACCGATCCCACACAACCACAGGCTTATGAAACAGCAAGAGGTAAATTAGAAAGCCTACGCGAAAAATTACGACAAAGTGTAGCCATTCCTTTATCATTGGGAAGCGCCATAACCCAAGTACATAATAACACAGGCAAAAACCATTACACTTCTTGTGTGCGCCATATACGTGATTATATTCTCAATGGGGATTGTATGCAGGTTGTTCCAGCACAAAGTATGAGTTTACCATTTAGCGATAAGCCGTTACATTTATATCGTGCATTACGTACACTCAATCCTTCACCTTATTTATTTTATTATGATTTTGGTGATTTTTATATTGTTGGTTCATCACCCGAAATTTTAGTCCGCCGTGAACGAGATAAAGTTACCGTTCGCCCCATTGCAGGCACACGATTGCGTGGTAAAACACCACAAGAAGATGTCTACAACGCTCAAGAACTCCTAAACGATCCTAAAGAAATCGCTGAACACACCATGTTGATAGACTTAGGACGCAACGACGTTGGCCGCATCAGTAAAATTGGTACGGTTAATGTTACCGAAAAAATGGTAATAGAAAAATATTCCCACGTCATGCATATTGTTTCCAATGTAGAAGGCGTACTCAAAGATGATGTGTCCAATATGGATATTTTAGCAGCAACTTTCCCCGCTGGGACGCTGTCTGGCGCACCAAAAATACGGGCACTAGAAATCATTGAAGAGTTAGAACAAGAAAAGCGTAACATTTATGGCGGAGCTGTGGGCGTATGGGGATTTAATAACGATATGGATTTAGCTATTGCTATTCGTACCGCTATAGTGAAAGATGGTCTGCTGTATGTAAAAAGCGGAGCAGGTATTGTGGCAGACAGTCTAGAAGAAAGTGAATGGCAAGAAACCCAAAACAAAGCTCGGGCAGTCTTACGAGCTGCACAAATGGTGCAACAAGGCCTAGATATTTAATATCCATGAACACACCCTGTAATTAAAACATAATTGACACTCTTACCTACAGAAATTTATCTGTCCAGATTAAAGTGTAAACGATAAAACCGATTTGGATTAAGATAAAAATAAATTATCCCAAAAGATTAAATTTAATTTATCTTTAATTAACCACTCGATCAAAATTGTTTGAGTAGTTTTTGTTATGCATTATCTATACAATGCCACTTTTATTTACAACAATAATAGTCATGCGTCGCTTTTATCTGGGCATTTTAATTGCTATCTTACCTGTGTCTTTTTTGGGTTTATTAGTATTTGCGCCCATGTGGGCTTTATTGAATTTGGACAATGCAACGCCCATGTGGGCAGAAATTTGGCAAGACAGCTATTATCACCATCGTTTTATTTGGACAGTGATTCAAGCCCTAGCAACCGTAGGATTAACCTTAATTTTAGGTCTTCCCATCGCTTGGACATTAACACGACTTGATTTTATTGGACGAGAATTAATTTTACGCCTGTTGATGTTGCCATTTATTATGCCTACCTTAGTGGCAGGCATGGGCGTATTAGTATTATTTGGTGAACGAGGGATTATATGGCACGGTTGGGCAAACACGCCTGCTTTATTATTGTATGGTAACGTTTTTTTTAATTTGCCCGTCATGGTACGCGCGATTTATCAAGGTTTATGCACCATTCCCTCTAACCGCTTAGCCGTAGCACAAGTATTAGGTGCCAAGACGTGGCAACGATTTATCTATGTAGAATGGCCTGCTATTGGTGTATGGATCATTTCGGCGGCTTGTTTAATTTTTCTATATTGTTTTTCAGGTTTTGGTTTGGCTTTACTATTGGGCGGACAGCAATATACTACTGTTGAAGTAGATATTTACCAATTAATTGCCTATGAATTAGACATATCACGCGCTTCGGTATTGGTGTGGTTTGTATTAGCTGTTACTGCGCTAACTGGAGGCTTAGCTGCTTATTTTTCACGCAAACAACACAGTGCAGAAATCCGTCATTTTGTACTCAAACATGCCAATACTAGAGGTACACAAATGTTATTATGCTTGAGTATGATGATTTTACTATTTTGTTGTGCTTTGCCGCTTGTAGCCATAATCTGGCAAGCCATCAAAGCAAAAGAGGCATGGGGAGTTATAATCGACAAAGAAACGCTACACGCTCTATGGAACACTGTCCGCTTTAGTAGCATGGCAATGATTTTAGCAGCGATACTAGGCTTATTACATGCAGCATTGGCACGGCGTTTGGGTGCAATGCGAACACTCACCTTTTTGCCATTTATGGTTTCACCCGTATGCCTATCATTTGGTGTATTATTATTGTATCCACAATGGGTTGCGCAATGGCCCATGCTGGTTGCACTCTATGCCCTACTGGCTTATCCTTTTGTAACGAAAGACGTTTTGGCCAGATGGGATAGTTTACCTCAACATTATTTTGCAGCAGCACGCACTTTGGGTGCCACCTCTACACAAGTATGGTGGCATGTTACTTTTCCTTTATTGTTGCCCGCCATGCGACGTGGTCTAACCTTGGCTGCAGCCACCTGCATTGGTGAATTTGCCGCCTCTTTATTTCTCTCACGCCCCGAATGGACCACATTGACCACCTTAATTTACCACTATTTAAGCAAAGTGGGTGTACAAAACCATGATAAAGCCATTGTCCTAACCTTGCTTCTAATGTGCTTATCAGGTTTAATTTTTTTGGCGTTAGACAGCAAAGAAAAACATTAGTATGTATGATTTAGCCTCAAAAAACAAAATGGTATAATCTAACTCATTTTAGCCTACAAGGAATTTTTGTTTATGCGTTTAAACAGTCAAAAACTGTCTCAACAACTTGCCCTTGCCACCCAACATAATAATGCTTTTGCGATTTTAAGCAGTGTCACTTCATGGTTACGACAAGGAAAAGCAAAACGCACATTAGATAGAATCACTCAGCTTATTGATGTATTACAACATAATCCTGAATTATGTCACAAAATCGCCACCATTATGTGTCGTTGGTTGTGTCAAATGCGCTTATATCCACTGTTTGTTAGTGCAGGCATTTTTTCACGCGAAGGATTTGGGCGTGAATTATCTGAACGTTTATACGAAAAAATCAACCCTGCTTACAAAGATCCCAGCGATTTACGTGATGTATTTGCCTTATTATTTCGTAAAGAATCAGATCGTTTATGGCTAGAAGCCATACCTCCTGAAATATGGATAACTTTATTTCATATTATCCGCCGCCACACCAGCGAAGCGGATCGTGCCATAGCACAGCGTTATATCCGCCGCGAAGGCTTTCACGCCATTGAGATGCTGTCTATTTGGATTGCCGCCGAAGCGTTGGAACCTGATTTAGTGCGCTTAGAACCCAAGTTATTAGATCGCGATTCTCCTTTTGTTGCCTTAAAACGTGAAATTACCCCTTGGTTGCAAGCCAAAATTAAGGGTGAAGAATTTGATGACAGTCATTTATATGTCATGTTGAGTCAATGCCGCAAATTAGTGGGAACATTACGCAAAAAAGGTACAGGTTCAGGTTCATCATTAGCCGTATCGCATTTGTTGGAACGTTTGGATCAATCCTTTGATCGCATGGAATTATTATTAGATGTATTTGCACCCGAAATCATTCCACCGCGCTGTTTATTGACGCTTACAGGAACCTTAGCGATTGCATCAGCCGAACAACACAGCGTTACTGTGCTATGGAAACGTAGCGTTAAGATGTTATCACGCAGCATTACACAAAACACCAGCAATCATGGGGAACACTATATTACACGTACCAAAAAAGAATACTGGCAGATGTTTGGTTCAGCCGCTGCTGGTGGTGTCTTAATTGCAGTGATGTCTTTATTCAAACTGTTTTTAGGCAAACAAATTGATAACTATTTCTTATATAGTGTATTTTCAGGTCTAAATTATGGCATTGGTTTTATGATTATTTTCATTTTACATGGCACCGTTGCGACCAAACAGCCTGCCATGACTGCCTCACGCTTTGCCGCTGCAGTAGAAAAAAATGAAAAGGGACATGTACTTAATATGAAATTGGCACATTTATTAGTAGATGTGTTGCGTTCTCAATTTGCAGCAGTAGCAGGTAATGTTTTAGTAGCGGTAACTGTTGCCATGATTATTAGCTTTGTTTATGATTTTACTCATGATTTTCCTTTACTCAACAAAGCGGAAGTGACGTATCAACTTAAATCTATCAACCCGATTGGCCCAACCTTGTGGTATGCCGCTATTGCAGGGGTATGGTTATTTTGTTCAGGAATTATTTCAGGTTTTTTAGACAATCGATCAGATTATTTAAATGTACGTTTACGTTTACGCCATCATCCCATACTCAAATGCATTATGCCAGAGCGATTACGTGGTTGGTTTGCCGATTATATGCACAAAAATTATGGCTCACTAATGGGTAATTTATGTTTTGGTATGTTGCTTGGCATGACGGGTTTTATCGGACATGCCATGGAATTACCTTTTGATATACGCCACGTTGCCTTTTCTTCTGCCAATGTAGGCTATGCTGTCGTATCAGGTCATTTAGGTTTTTGGATATTTATTAAAAGTTTGATTTTTGTACTCATTATTGGTGCAACCAATCTAATCGTTAGTTTTTCACTCACCTTAGGCGTTGCATTACGCTCACGTGAAGCCAAAATTGACAGCTGGTGGAATATTCTCAAAGGAGTGCGCCAAATTATTAAAGAACGTCCAGCACGACTATTTTTTCCAGTAGGATTAAACGAAACCGAACCCAAAAAAGCACATAAGGAAATCGCATGAGAACGCTTTTGGTACGACTATCTAGCATGGGCGATTTAATTCACACTCTTCCAGCCATTACCGATTTAGCGCAATATCGTCCCCATATAAAATTAGATTGGTTATGTGAAGCTGCGTTTGCCGATATTGCTCGCCTGCATCCTTTTATCCACCAAGTGCATGAAATGCAATGGCGCACATGGCGCAAACATCTATGGCAAACCCAAACATGGCACGCCATTCATACACTCAAACACCATTTGCAACAAACACATTATCAGCAAGTATTAGACAGCCAAGGTTTGCTTAAATCTGCCTTATTTGCTCGTTTTGCCCATGCACCCATTTTAGGGTTAGATAAACACAGCGCACGCGAACCCTTGGCTACCTATTTTTACACACATTGCTTTGATGTATGCAAAGGTGAAAATGCCGTTTGGCGTAATCGACAACTCTTTGCCAAAGCCTTTGATTATGCCATGCCTAATAGTCCGCCAGATTTTGCTATTGCCACACAAGCACGATTAGATTTTACTCCCCTCCAATATCGTGTTGCGCTACATGCTACCAGCCGAGATAGCAAACTATGGCTAAAAGAACATTGGATTAATTTATTGCGTCAACTCCATCAAAAAGACGGTTTACCTATATTACTGCCATGGGGCAATGCCACAGAACAACAACGCGCCCACGCCATCGCCCAAACCTTACCTTTTGTCCAAGTTTGCCCACCATTGTCTTTACGCCAAGCCACGCAATTACTCTCACACGCACACAGTGTTGTTGGTGTGGATACGGGTTTATTGCACCTTGCCAATGCCTGTAATCGTCCCACTGTTGGTATTTATACCCACAGCAACCCATATAAAGTCGGCTTACAAATTTCACCTTGGACAAAAAATGTAGGTGGTATAGACCAAATACCCCATGTTGCAGAAGTTTTTGCATCCATCACCACCTGTGAAACCGCATTTTATAACAGATAAATCATTTAATTAACAACATTAAGATAGCGCAAAGCGACAAACTGCTTTTCAGAGTCCACCTCACTAACGGTTAAGCGTACGCGTGTTTTCGGTGCAATTTCCAAAGGAATACTTGTAGCACGCGCAACCAGTGGCAAACCTTCTATCCGTACTAAATCCTCTTTTAATACAGTAGCGATCAATTCACGTGTTTTTGTTTGTTCCAACCAGACCAATGACCAATAAGCTTCCATTTGTATTTGAAAATCACCATATGCACAATAAGTTGCTTCAAACGCACTCATGGCAGCAAACAATTCACTGTCTTTAAGCTCAAAGCGTGGGGCAGTATTAGGTAAAATTAGACTTTTTAATTGTAACTGATTAATAAAATCACACGCACGGCGCAATGGTGAAGTAAACCATGCATAATGCGCAACATTCATACCAATATGCGGCTCAGATTGGGTTGCCATGCGAACACGCCCACTGGGTTGTACTCGAAAAATTCCTGCTACATTACTATCATGCAGCATTTTTGCCCATGTCGTATTTGCCAAAATCATCATTTCACTTACCAAAGTATCAATGGGCGAACCACGTTCTCGTTGAATAATTTGCACTTTTCCATCAGCATCAAATTCAATACCATAATCATATTTTTTAGGCGCTGTAGGTTCTTCAAAACGATCACGTTGTTTTTGCAATGCATAAGCAAAATCCAACAAATACAAGCAATCCGCATGATGAATAAATTGAGGTTTATCTGCACTACCTGTTCCCATTTCACTATTAAAAAACGGTTCAATCTGTTGAATACGTAAATTGGTTTCAATAGGAATACGCTCTAAACGACTAATCGGATTAGATATCTGAAAATTTGCATCTACATCTACATAAAGACTTACCGCCACAGGTGTTTTACCTTCATCTAAACTAAATGCACTTATCCAATTTTCTGGCAACATAGTAATTTTATGTGCAGGAATATATACCGTACTTTGTCGATCAAATACCACTTGCTCGATAGGACTGTGTGCCTGACTGGCTAATGTAGGTGCAGCAATATGAATACCCACCCGCTTTATACCATTACCCAAATCTTGAACAGATAGTGCATCATCTATTTCCGTTGTACTTAAATCATCAATAGAAAATGCACGCACATCTGCTATTGGCAAATTATCTGGTATAATCGGCTCATCTATCACTACAAAGTCTGTTCCCTTAGGAAAATATTTACTTTCAAAGCCTTGTAATAAATATTGTGCCAATGAAGATACTCCATTGGTATATTTGGCCAGTTCATAGAATGACATTTTTAGATTTTCTGCTGCCTTATTAAACGCCTTATAGGTTAAAGTTTGTTTATCTGGCACATGTAAAATACGTGGTAAATCTAACATAATTTCTTGTGGTAAATGTCCTTGTACCAATTCATTGCACCAAACATTGATTTGAGCTTCTTGTTGTGCCTTACGTTCAATAGCAGTCAATGCTTGTTGCAAAACTTCAGCAGAAGCAGATTTAAACACCCCTTTACCTTTCTTATGAAAATATATTGGTGCCGCATACAAGGCTATTAATACACCAGCTAACTGTAACTTACTCACAGATGCACCAAAATATTCTTCAGCAGCTTGCTGTGCAGTAAATTCCTCTTCACCCACCGATTGCCACAACAATTCAATATCTATTTGCTCTGCCTCTTGTTGTGCAGCAACTAAAAACGTATTTAAATCGTCCTCAAACTCAAAAAAAACATGATTTAGTTTTAACTTAACACGTTTACCATGTTGTGTATCTGCTTGATAAGTTGAGTCATTTTTTTGCACTATAGTTGCGACCTTAAATATGCCGCTTTCTTCATAAAAAATATTCATTTTGTTCCATCACTATATTAAAAAAGCGAAATTGACAAAACAAAAATTTGCCAATTTCGCTTTTATATTTTAACTGTTATTAATTATACAGTACGCGCTTTTTCAACCAATTCAGTCACGACCCATGCCTTAGTTTTAGACAAAGGGCGAGTTTCTTGGATGACAACAACATCACCAATGCCATATTGGTTTTGTTCATCATGAGCATGAATTTTAGTAGAGCGACGAACAATTTTGCCATACAAAGGATGTTTCACTTTGCGCTCAACCAAAACAGTTACAGTTTTATCCATTTTATCGCTAGTAACTTTGCCTTGCAAAGTACGAACATTTTTTTCAGTACTCATTACTCATTACCTTTTTCAGCGATGATAGTTTTAACACGAGCAATATCGCGACGTACCAACTTAATTTCACTGGTTTTACCCAACTGACCAGTAGCATGTTGCATACGTAGACCGAATTGGCGTTTCAGTAAATCAACCAAAACTTCATTCAGTTGCTCTACTGATTTTTCTTTCAATTCATTGGCTTTCATTATTTACCCACCTGTTTTGTTACAAATGTGGTTGCAATTGGCAATTTAGCAGCAGCTAACGCGAACGCTTCACGTGCTAAAGACTCTGCTACGCCATCCATTTCATACAGCACTTTGCCAGGTTGGATTTCAGCAACATAGTACTCCACATTACCTTTACCGCCACCCATACGTACTTGGATAGGTTTTGCAGTAATAGGTTTGTCAGGAAATACACGAATCCAAATACGACCACCACGTTTAATATGACGGGTCATAGCACGACGTGCTGCTTCAATTTGACGAGCAGTCAAGCGACCACGCGCCACAGCTTTCAACCCAAAATCACCAAAGCTAACAGTATTACCACGATTAGCATTACCAGTATTACGGCCTTTATGCTGTTTACGATATTTTAGTCTAGTTGGTTGTAGCATTACGACCACCCTTTCTATTACGACGGGGTTCTGCCTCAGGTTTTACTGGTGCTTGACCCATCTCACCCTTATACACCCAAACTTTCAAACCAATAATGCCATATGTCGTCAATGCTTCACTAGTAGCATAATCTACATCTGCACGCAAAGTATGTAATGGCACACGACCTTCACGATACCATTCGCTACGTGCGATATCCGCACCATTCAAACGACCAGAAGTCATAATTTTAATGCCTTTTGCACCTGCACGCATTGCATTTTGCATAGCACGTTTCATTGCACGACGGAATTGCACACGTTTTTCTAACTGTTGACTAATACCATCAGCAATTAATTGCGCATCTAATTCAGGTTTACGGATTTCTTCAATATTAATGTGTACGGGCACATTTAATAATTTTTCTAAATCACGTTTAAGCACCTCAATATCCGCGCCTTTTTGACCAATCACCACGCCTGGACGAGCCGTGTGAATAGTGATACGAGCCGATTTGGCTGGGCGTTCAATTACAACGCGTGCAACAGATGCATTGCCTAAACGTTTACGCAAATATTCACGTACATCAATATCTTGCTTCAAAACAGTTGCAAAGTCTGTGCTTTTTGCAAACCATTTTGAAGACCAATCTTTATTGACAGCCAATCGGAAACCAACTGGATGAATTTTTTGTCCCATGGTTATTCCTTAATTACCTACCACCACATTAATGTGGCAAGTTTGTTTTTCAATACGATTACCGCGACCTTTGGCACGTGCTTGAAAGCGTTTTAGGCTAGGACCTTTATCCACAAAAATGGTAACAACTTTCAATTCGTCAATATCTACGCCATTATTATGTTCAGCATTGGCGATAGCAGATTCCAAAACTTTTTTGATCAATTGCGCCGCTTTTTTAGGGCTAAATGACAAAATGTTTAAGGCTTGGGCAACGTCTTTACCACGAATCAAGTCAGCAACCAAACGAGCTTTTTGTGCTGAAATGCGGGCGTTATTGTGTTGTGCAGATACTCGCATAATTCACCTTATTTTTTCTTAGCTTTTTTATCAGCCAAATGACCTTTAAAGGTACGA
>CAKARD010000014.1 GCA_916720425.1 uncultured Kingella sp.
CGACCAACGGATTAAAAGTCCGCTGCTCTACCGACTGAGCTAACGACCCGAAAGATTCATATTGTATGCTAAGGCTCTTTTTTTGTCAAGAAGTATATTAAAAATAAATGTAACATCATAAAAAGATATAAATAAAATAACTTTTTATAGCATAAATATTATATCTAAAGATTCTTGGAAAACGAATATTATCAGGATTAAGATATGGCTTGACTTAGCAATGAGGAATCAACCATGACAAATATTCTTTTTACAGTAAGCAGTGATACTTCTTTGGCAGAGTTGTATCAATATTTAAATCAATATATTGATTTAATAGAAAAAAATATAGATTTAGCACATAAACGAGCCCGCCCCATGGTGGAACAAGCTATAGCGCATATGCGCCGTTTTGTATCGGGTGAATTGGGTACCGATGAGGGTGCTAAATTATGGTTTAAAAAATTGACTAAATTGGCAGAAGAAGTGGGGGATATGAATGAAATTCAATCGGCTTATATTCTCACGGCCGCAGAAGTAGCACACGCTGCTTCACATATGGGGCATGTTAATATGGCGTTAAGTCGTGGTAATCGTACTGAAGCAGATTCTGAATATGTGAAGTTGCAAACTGCATATGTGAATTTTGCTTTTAAGGGGGCGGATATGTTTTTTGCTTATACACAAAATAGGCCAGTTATTGAAGTGGCTAATCAAGCCATCGCTGCTTAATCGTTTATCAAAAGGAGGCTATTATGAATACAGCTCTTGCTTATCAAGCTGATTTTGTTACTCAATATGTGTATGCGGCAATTGTGCCCAAAGAGGGTGATACTTATGCACAACAAGTTGCTAATGTGGTTAAACAAATACGACAAAAATTTTTGATCAGTAGTGAAATTTTGCGTTTAACGGTATTTTTTCGTCACCCTGAACGATTAGATGAAATTGTGGGGTTGTTTAAACAACATTTGGCACATGTTTTGCCTTTGATGGCATATGTTGCGCAAGCACCCGCTGATGGTAGCTTGATTACCGTGGAAGTGACGGCTATATCGGGAGCGCAAATTGAACATGTTCATGAAAATTTGGCTATGGTGCGTTATGATAATTTAACGTTCGTTCATACACATTCTGATGCATTGCAAGGTGGTCGTGCTTTAGATAAAAATACCTATACAGATACTTTGAATGTATTAAATGATAATTTGCGTTTATTAGAACAAGGTGGTGCAACGTTACGTGATGTATTTCGTACTTGGTTTTATATGGGAGATATTGTTGCACCTGATGAACGTGTTGCTGATGGTATTCAGCGTTATAAAGAGTTAAACCGTGCGCGTACAGATGTGTTTGGTGATACGGTATTTTTACAACATTATTTGCAAAATATACCGCCTTATGATGTTTATCCTGCTTCTACAGGAATTGGAACTGGAGGAAAAAATGTTGCATTATCTTGTACTGCATTGTTAACAGAACGTGCTGATGTATATGTGGTGCCTTTGGAAAACCCACGTCAAACTGCTGCATTTGAGTATGCGCGTCATTATAGTCCTGAGACACCTAAATTTTCTCGTGCTATGGCTGTGATTTATGATGATCAGGCGGATTTGTATGTTTCTGGTACGGCATCAATTATTGCATCTGAAACTCAGCATGTTGGTGATGTGGGTAGGCAAACGGAAGAAACCTTACTCAATATTGCTACTTTAATTAGTACAGATAATTTTGCTGCGGCGGGGTTTGTAGGTTATGGCGCAAAATTAACTGATTTGGCGATGGTTCGTGCTTACATTAAATACGAAGATGATTACGCTATGGTGCGTCAAGTGTGCGAAAGTCAGTTACAAGGCGTGCCTGTTATTTATACGATTGGCGATGTTTGTCGTGATGATTTATTGGTAGAACTAGAAGCCGTAGCACATATTCAATCTTAATTCATCAGTTAGTAAACTTGATTTGAGACAGTCAAGTAATAATAAATTTGTTCACTATAAACTAAACATAACACAAGGAATAAAACCATGAGTACCACTTTATTTAATATTTCTGAATCTACCTTAGATGAATTATACGATTATTATAATCGTGTCTTGGATTTGGCTGAGTCTTATGCGTGGGTTGCGCACCCACGCACGCAATTTCAGATTCATGCTGCATTGCGTGATTATCGTAAATTTGCTCATGGCGAATTGGATATTGATTTGGGAACAAAAAAATGGTTTCGCGCCATGTCTCATTTAGTGGAAGAGGTGGGGGATTTGGATAATAATCAAACGGCTCTGGTTTTAGCATTAGCAGAAATTGGGCATGCAGCAGCACATTTGGGGCATGTAAATACAGCATTGAGTCGCGGTGGCCGTACTTTGGCAGATCATCAATATGAAGCACTCAATCAAGCTTATGTTGGCTTTGGGTTTAAATGTGCAGAAAACTATTTGGAACTCATTAAAGCACCACAAGAACAAATTTTAGCCTCTTAAATGTTCAACCGCTCGATTATAGAGTGGTTTTTTGTTGGGTATTAGTGAAGATAATCTGCAATGGCTTGGGTTATACGCATACTGGCACCACGATGTTGTTCAACAAATTGTTGCGCTTTGTCTGCATAAATTTGTGCATCTTCGGGCTGATGATACCAAGCATTGATGGTTTGTACTAATTCTGATGAATGAGAAACTTGTACGGCTGCTTTTGAAGCTAATGCATCTTGACAGATGGTTTGAAAATTGTAGATAGAAAAACCAAATAATACGGTTTTTCCACAAGCCATAGGTTCGATGATATTTTGTCCTCCTGTATCCACTAAACTGCCTCCTACAAATACCCAATTTGCTAATTGATAATAGGCAAACATCTCACCCATGCTATCACCTATCCACACTTCCGTGTCAGCTAAAACAGGCTGGTTGTCGCTGCGTTTTTGTACTGTAAAACCATATTGTTGTGCCAAGCGATAAGCGTCATTAAAACGTTCAGGATGACGTGGAATCAAGACCAATAAAATATCGCGATGGTTTTGTGTTGCCCAAGCTTGCAAAATTTGTTCTGCTTCATCTATACCATCTTTTTCGCGTAAACTGGCCGCAACAAAAACAGGACGAGAGCCTATTTTTTGACGAAAATATTGTGCCAGTTGAGTTGATGCTAAGGGGGGCGTTATATCATATTTACTGTTGCCGCATACTTGCATGTGTTTTGCACCCAGTTGTGCGAAGCGATGCGCATCTTGCTCAGTTTGAGCAAAAATCAGTGTTAAATGATTTAAGGCGGGGCGAATCAGTGCAAGGATCTTTTGATAGGCTCTTAATGATTTTTCTGATAAACGCGCATTGGCTAAAAATAACGGAATCTGCCGTGCATGTGCATGAGCAAATAAATTCACCCAAATTTCTGTTTCCATAATGATTCCACAAATGGGTTGATGTTCTTGCAAAAATTGTTGTATCCAATCAACACGATCGTAAGGTAAATAACGACATTGAGCATTAGGGTAGAGCATTTTTGCGGTGGCACGCCCTGTTGGGGTCATTTGGGTAATGAGAAGCGGTACATGGGGAAAATGGTGTTGTAATTGCACAATAATCGGTTGTGCGGCCCGTGTTTCGCCTACCGACACAGCATGTATCCATATAGGGTGTTGGATAGGTTGGGGATAGGGTTTGCCAAAACGCTCGTCCCAATGCAATAGGTAATCAGGATTTTTGCGACCACGACGGCGTAAATAGTAGCGAATAATTGGAGGAGCTATCCAACCTAACAAACGATATAAGCAAGAAAAAAGCATAAAAAAACTGCCTGGAATCATCAGGCAGTCATCATATCATGCGAAAATTAATCTGCTAAGATAATTTTGCCGTTCATCATGGCATAGTGACCAGGGAAAGAGCAGAAATATTCGTATGCTTCACCTTTGGCCAATTTAGATACGTCAAAAGTAATGCTATCAGTTTGACCACCACCAATTAATTTAGTGTGAGCAATAACGCGTTCATCACCTGGTTTAACATAGTTTTCTTTTTCACCGGCAGAAGCACCATCAGCCAATACACCATCTTTATCTGCTGTTTTAGTTACAACAACGTTATGTCCCATTGCGCTAGCGGGCATTTTACCTGCGTGGTGCAAAGTGATGGTATATTGTTTGCAGCTAGATTTGATGGTGATTTCTTTAGGATCATATTTCATCGCATCATCGCTGGTAATTTCAGTTGCACATTCAGCAGAAGCTGTAGGTGCGGTATTTTTTGCTTCGGGAGAAGCTTCAGTAGAAGCGGCAGCAGCAGGTGCAGTTTCAGATGCGGCTGGTGTTGCTGGTGTTGCTTCTGATGCAGCAGGTGTTGCAGCAGATGCTGGAGCTTCAGTAGCAGGTGCGGAAGTTTCGGTAGCAGGTGCAGTTGAAGCAGTTTGGTTGTTATTATCACCGCAAGCAGCCAAAGACAAAACAGCGGCTGTAATTAAACCTAAATAAATTTTCATGATTAGATTTCCTTTGTGTGGAATTTCAAATTATTAAGATTGCGAGATTGCGCTGGAAGCGTATTAGAAATACAGCGCATACTGACAAGTACGAAATTATGCGCGGTTTCTGTTTTTCTGTGTGTAGATTTACACGGTTTTTTATGTAAATTTTTGTAAAATAAAAATTATCGCTGATGCTTAACCAGTTGCATTATTGCATGCGCTAAATCGGTATGATGTGATAATTGTTGTGCCGTGTGTTCAAATTTATCCAATGTGGTTGGGCTAATTTTATGTGAATCAGTGGCGTGAGGTTGGGGGTGAGTGGGTTTGTGTTTAACCTGGAATCGATGAATATTTTTATCTATATCTTGCATTTGCGGCAAAACAGCAGGCAGTATCATTTTTAATCGCATGGCACTGCTTGCAGAATCGGTGTGAACGACTAAAGTGTTATCACGAATACACACAACACGACATTGATCGCGCAAATTTTGAGGAATATGCTGTTTAAGCTGGCTTTCTAGATATCGCCAATAATCTACCCATTGCAATAGATTGTGTAGATTTTTATTTTGGGTAATGATGGTGTGTAGTGAATGCATAATTAATGATAGAATTCGTTAATTAAATAATGAATTATTGTAAACTAAAATATGAATAAATGTGTTTTTGTGTTGCCTTTATGTGTATTGGTGTTGTCGGCTTGTCCTAGCAATCCTAAAACGGGGCCCAGCTTTAGCCAAATCAGCAATATGCCTGTGTATCACACTGAAAGCACAGCGCAAATAGAACAAAATTTGCCCAAAGTAGAAATTATAGAGATGAATGATAGAGTGTCTATTCAGTTGGCACGTTCACAAATCAGTCAATCGTTGTCAGATTTAAATGGGGGCAAAAGCATCAATCCTGACATCATTGGTTTGGGTGATGTATTAGAAATCATGTTATGGGAATCTCCTCCTGCTGTTTTGTTTGGTGGATCAATTAACTCACAAGGTGCTGGAACAGCACAAACTGTTAGACTGCCTGAGCAAATTGTCAGTACTCAAGGCACGGTTGCTATTCCTTTTTTGGGAAACATTAAAGTTAATGGTAAAACACCACAACAAGTGCAAGACATGATAGTGCAAGGCTTGCAACGCAAAGCCAATCGTCCCCAAGCTTTGGTACGATTAGTGCAAAATAATGCCGCTAATGTTACGATTATTCGCGCAGGCAAAAGTGTCAGAATGCCCCTGACTGCTCATCGCGAGCGTGTATTAGATGCCATTGCCGCAGTGGGTGGAGTGGAAAGCAGCGTACAAGATATTTCTTTGCAATTGACCCGTGGTAATCAGGTTCGCACGGTGGCACTAGAGAGCATTACCACTGATCCTACGCAAAATATTCTTTTACGTACAGGTGATGTGATTACTTTGCACACCAAAGCATTCAGTTTTACAGCATTGGGTGCAGTCAGTCGCAACCAACGCGTAGAATTTGCGGCAAAAGGTATGAATTTAAGTGAAGCCATGGGGGTAATTGGCGGTTTAATTGATCGCCGTTCTGATCCACGCGGTGTGTTTATTTTTCGCTATCAACCGTTAAACAAACTGCCAGCAAATCAACAAATTGCATGGCGCAATCAAGGTTATAGCGACACGATGGATATTCCCACCATTTATCGTTTTGATTTAAACCAACCGCATTCATTATTTTGGATGCAACGTTTTGCGATGAATGACAAAGATGTGATTTATGTAGCCAACGCCCCAGCTTCAGAAATACAAAAATTTTTACAACTCCTATTCTCGCCTGTGGTCAGTGGTGTCAGCAGTGTCAATAGTTTGGCAAACTAAATTTATTGTCATGAACACGCGTCTTGCCGCGTACCACGCGCAGGGGCAACCCCTGCACCCCACGTACCCAAGTATTTGAGAAAAAGGCAAACTTTATGGCAGAAAATCCAAAAACAGAACAAGCCGAAAATATTGCATCCCAACAACTTGAAATTACCGAAATTCCTATTACAAAAAAGAATAAAAAACGTCTCTCTATTAATTGGTTGTTTTGGATGAGTGTGGTGCTACCCACTGCGTTAGCCTGTGCCTATTTTGGTGCTATGGCTAGCGACCAATATATCTCAGAATCCAGCTTTATTGTACGCTCGGCAGGCAAACAAAATACTGCTATAGGTTTAGATGCCTTATTTCAAGCGGGTGGGTTATCACGTTCACAAGATGACACTTATACTGTGCAAGAATACATGCGTTCACGTACCGCATTAAGCACGCTTAATCAACATATGCCCGTGCGTCAATTTTATGAAAACAAGGGTGATATTATTGGTCGTTTTAATGGCTTGGGTCTTGAAGATAGTGAAGAGGCATTTTACCAATATTATCGCAACAAATTGCATATTAATTTCGATGCGACATCAGGCATTACTACCTTGCGCGTTCAATCTTTTGATGCTAAAGATTCACAACAAATTAACCAAGCGTTGTTAAAAGAAGGTGAGCACTTGATCAACCAAATTAACGATCGTGCGCGGCGAGATACAGTTAAATTTGCTGAACAAGCAGTGCAAACTGCGCAAGAAAAAGTAGACGAAGCCGCACACGCGTTAATGCAGTTTCGTGTTGCTAATGGTGTGATGGATTTAAAAGAACAATCGGCGATGCAATTGAGTTTAATCTCTAAATTGCAAGATGAGCTCATCACCATTCAAACACAATTAGATCAAGTACGCGCCGTGACACCAGAAAACCCTCAAATCTCAGGTTTGGAAACGCGCCAAAAAAGTCTCACTAAAGAAATTATACGTCAAACCAAAATGATGACAGGTGCGACAGGTAAATCTATTGCCAATAAAGCCGCAGAATACCAACGCTTAACTCTAAATAGCGAATTAGCACAAAAACAATTAACCCTAGCCATAGGTTCGTTAGAAACCGCCAAATCAGAAGCAGATCGCCAACAATTGTATTTAGAAGTCGTATCTCAACCCAATCAACCTGATATGCCACAATTACCACGCCGTTTATATAATATTTTTGCGACATTTATTATTGGTTTTATGATATACGGTATTTTAAGCCTAATGGTGGCCAGTGTTAGAGAACATAGAAACTAGCTATGAAACAATATCATGAAACCACTTTTTGGGAATCATTGCGCATACAAAAGCGTGTGATAGGTGCATTATTAATGCGCGAAATCATTACACGTTATGGTCGTGCTAATATTGGTTTTTTATGGCTATTTGTTGAACCTGTGGTGATGACTGTATTTATCGCAATGTTATGGAAATTTATGCGTGCCGATCAAATTTCCAATCTCAACATCGTAGCGTTTGCTATTACAGGGTATCCCATGGTGATGATGTGGCGTAACGCGTCCAATCGTGCCATTGGTTCTATTTCTGCCAATTTGAGTTTACTCTATCACCGCAATGTACGTCCTTTAGATACCATTATATCGCGCATGTTGTTAGAAGTAGCTGGTGCAACCATTGCGCAAATTGCCATTATGCTGGTGTTTGTATTGGTAGGTTGGATTGATACGCCCGATGATATATTTTATATGTTATTGGCTTGGTTATTGATGTCTGGATTTGCGTTTGGTTTAGGGTTAATTATTTGCTCTGTAGCCTATCGTTTTGAAGTATTTGGTAAAATTTGGGGTACGTTGAGTTTTGTGATGATGCCACTATCGGGTGCCTTTTTCTTTATACATTCGCTGCCCCAGTCGGCACGCGAAGTAATGCTTACCATTCCTATGGTACATGGCACAGAAATGTTCCGACATGGCTATTTTGGTATGAGTGTCACCACTTATGAAAACATGGCTTATTTAGTTTTTTGGGATTTAGCATTATTGTGGTTTGGTTTGGCCACAGTCAACAAATGGAGTAAAGGAATAGAATCAGTATGATAGAAGTTGATCATGTAAGCAAACAATATCAAACTTCACGAGGTTGGAAAACCGTATTAGATGACATTCACTTTTCCATGCAAAAAGGCGACAAAATTGGCATCTTGGGGCGCAATGGTGCAGGTAAATCCACACTGATTCGCCTAATGAGTGGAGTAGAAATGCCTACATCGGGTGAAATTCGGCGTGGCATGAATATTTCTTGGCCACTCGCATTTTCGGGTGCATTTCAAGGCAGTTTAACTGGCATGGATAATTTGCGTTTTATTTGCCGCATTTATGACGTAGATTTAGATTATGTACATAATTTTACACAAGAATTTTCTGAATTAGGTGAGAGTCTTTATGAACCAGTTAAACGTTATTCATCAGGTATGAAAGCGCGTTTAGCGTTTGCCTTATCTTTGGCGGTAGAGTTTGACTGCTATTTAATTGATGAAGTGATTGCAGTAGGGGATTCACGTTTTGCGGCCAAATGTCGGTATGAATTATTTGAGCGGCGTAAAGATCGTTCTATTATTTTAGTTTCACACAGCCACAGCGCAATGAAAGAATACTGCAATAATGCTATGGTATTAGATCAAGGCAAATTATATCAATTTGATACTATGGATGAAGCCTATCAGTATTATCACAGTAAGTTATAGCAGAGCATGACATCCTTCCCCACATGGATCAGGGCAAACTTGAATGCATAGTGTATAACATGGTTTTATCGATAATCGTATTTTTGCTTATTTTACACATCGTAAGAAAATTTGAAGTGCTACATTGTGGTCGCTGCCTTACTGCGCAGTCCGTGCCTTACATCTCCTGCTTTCAAGCAGGAGATGTAAGGCCTATAGGTTAAACTCACTTTTTTCTGCATTGGCGCGGTGATAGACCTCAATTAAATGACGGGTTGAACTATCATGCACTTGAGGTTGAGTTGTATGGCTTAATTCAGCCAAAATAGTCTTAGCCAACTGTTTACCCAATTCCACCCCCCACTGATCAAAACTATTAATACCCCAAATCACCCCTTGCACAAACACCTTATGTTCATACATTGCCACCAAACTACCCATATTACGAGGGTTAATACTATCCAATAAAATTAAATTGCTTGGGCGATTACCGCTAAATGTTTTATGCGGAACAAGCGCGTCCACCTGTTCTGCTGACAAACCTTGTGCTTGCAATTCTGCACGGGCTTCTTCTGCCGTTTTACCACGCATAAATGCTTCTGCCTGCGCAAAAACATTGCTTAATAAAATCTGATGATGTCCGCGTAAATGATTATGTTGCGTTAAGCTCACAATCAAATCAATGGGTGCAATATGTGTGCCTTGATGTAATAATTGGAAGAAAGCGTGTTGACCGTTAATTCCTGTTTCACCCCAAATAATCGGACCCGTATCGGTACAAACCGCCTCTCCTTCTATGGTTACAGATTTACCATTAGATTCCATATCCAACTGTTGGATAAATTTAGGGAAACGATGCAAACGTTGATCATACGGCGCAATGATATGACTGCCCCCGCCATAAAAATTAATATACCAAATGCCAATCAAACCCAATAATACAGGCAAATTGTGTTCTAAAGGTGTGTGGATAAAATGCTGATCCATTAAATGCGCACCGCTTAGCATGTCCAAGAAGTTTTCTTCACCCAAATAGAGCATAATAGGTAAACCAATCGCAGACCATAAGCTATAACGGCCGCCCACCCAATCCCAAAATTCAAACATATTATTAAGATCAATACCAAAATCATGTACGGCTTTTTTATTGGTGGATACCGCCACAAAATGCTTTGCAATGTCTTCGGGCTTACCCTCACGCAAAAACCACTCACGCGCCGCGTGTGCATTAGTCATGGTTTCTTGAGTAGTAAAAGTTTTAGAGGCAATAATAAACAACGTGGTTTCGGGATGAATACTATCCAAAGCATCACGTAACTGTGTACCATCTACATTAGATATAAAATGCATACGCAAACGAGGATGCCCAAAGTTTTTAAGTGCTGTACACATCATCAAAGGCCCCAGATCCGAGCCCCCAATACCAATATTAACCACATCGGTAATCACTTGGTGACTATAGCCCAACCACTGACCACTGCGTACATCATGAGTAAATTGTCCCATGCGGCGTAAAACATTATTGACCGCAGGCATTACATCTTCACCCTCTACTTTAATTGGCGTGTTGGCACGGTTACGTAATGCAATATGTAATGCTGCGCGATGTTCTGTACGATTGATTTTATCGCCATGAAACATCTGTTGCATACGTTCGGGCAATCCCGCTTGTTTGGCCAATTGAATCAAATCATGCAAAATTTTATCGTTAATCCGATTTTTGGCATAATCCACGTGAATACCGCCCACACTTAACCAATAACGCGTTGCACGTTCAGGGTCTTGAGCAAATAAATCGCGCATATGTTCATGCTGAGTTTGTTCAAAATCCCGTTGCAAATCTTGCCAAGCAGGATAATCAATAGGGTAAGGCATATTCACTCCTTAAAGAAATGGGGGAAACACCTATTTTACCGCAAAGATAAAGCAAAAACTGCCCAAAAATGGCACAAAGTGATGTAAAAAAGCAACATATCATAATAAAGTGTTGCAAAAAAAACATATATAAAGACAAACCAGATTTTGATTAATTTATTGAAAATAAATGGAAAATATAATTTATTAGTGCAAATGAACTAAAATTTACACAAAAAAAGTGACGAATAAATTTGTTTTTTGCAAATGAAACCGCTATATTAGCACCTGTGAATTGCACGGCAGGCATATTGCAGGTTGTGTATGTAAAAGTTTTGGTTCGAGTCTTGGCTCACTAAAACATTGTCAAATCCTAAGGTATTTTTTTGAAAAGGAATACAACAAATGAAAAAAACTTTAATTGCTTTAGCATTAGCGACCTTATCTACTGCTTCTATGGCAGATGTGATTTTGTATGGTGCAATCAAAGGTGGTGTGGAAGTTGTTTCTGAACATCAATGGGTTCACAAAGATAGTTCAGCTGGAGACAATAAAGGTATAACCACAAGCATCGTAGACTATGGTTCTCGTATTGGTTTCCGTGGTCATGAGCAATTGACTGATGGCTTGCAAGCAATTTGGCAATTGGAATCTAAAGTAAGTATTGGTGGCGATCCTAAATCTGAACGTACTTTTGGTACACGTAACTCATATATTGGCTTGAAAGGTGATTTTGGTACAGTAAAAGCAGGTTATCAATTAACACCTTTGGCTGATGTGTCTGATAAATTGGATCAATGGGAATACAGCTCTGAGTATGCTGGTATGGCACACTTTGGACGTGATAATGTTGCAACTCGTCGCAATGTAGCCCTAACTTATGAAACTCCTAATATGGGTGGTTTCTCTGCCAAAGCTTTTGTGTCTCCAAGTAATAACCAAACAGAATTAGCCGGCGAAGAACGTGGTGATCGTAAAAAAATAGATCATGCTGTTTATGGTTTGGGCCTAAGTTATGCACAAGAAAATGGTTTTTTTGCTGATTTAGCAGGCGTACATGCAAAACATGCGCGTCCTACTAATATTAATGGTAAACCTGCCAAACGTCCTTATCAAGTTTTAGCACAATTGGGCTATGAAAATGATAAATTCTTGGTAGGTGCTGCTTACCAACGTGCTTATGCCATGGATAATCATGGTATTGCTAATAGTACTGGTGGTGAGTACCAGTATGACGTAGTGAATGAAGCTTTGATTTCTGGTGCGTTTAATGCCACTGAAGCCTTGAAATTGAAAGCCTCTGCAGCTTATGGTTGGGGCATGAAAGAAGGCGGTAGCAAAGTTTATGGTAACGGTAAATACTACCAAGGTATCATTGGTGCAGATTATGCTTTGTCTAAACGTACCATCTTAAATGGTCAAGTAGGTTACGCTAAATTTGGTACTAAATCAGATAACGACGTGAATGTAAAACATGGCGGTTATCGTGGTGGTGCAGTTAGCGTAGGTATGGTACACAAATTCTAATTTGTGGTTTAAATTAGCTTAATGGCTGGTTAAAAAACACCCTGTTTTATACAGGGTGTTTTAACATTTATCACCAAATATCCGATTTAATTTTGCGTTTCAATACAGGGTGTTCGCTTAATTTAAATTCGGGTTCCGTTTTACCCATGCGCAATTTTACAGTGTAATCTTTGAGTAGGAGTAAGACGTATTTATACATCAAGACAATCACAATCAGATTGATCCATGCCATAATGCCCATGGTTAAATCACCCATATCCCACACCACTGGGACTTTTGCCACTGCACCAAAATACACAAAACCCAATACTGCCATACGAAAGAGTGCTAATACCAACCAGTTGCTGTGCAAATATTGAATATTGGTCTCGGCGTAAGCGTAGTTGCCCACAATTGTGGTAAAAGCAAACATAAATAATATAACAGCCAAGAATTGTTGCGCCCATGCGCCGATGTGACTTTCTAATGCAGCTTGGGTAAGCTGTATGCCACTTAAATCAGCATTAATCGGAACATTGGACAACAAAATAATAAATGCGGTACAAGAACACACCACCATGGTATCAATAAATACCCCCAGCATTTGGATTAAACCTTGAGATACAGGATGTTTTACATCGGCAGCGGCGGCGGCATTGGGCGCGGAACCTTGACCTGCTTCGTTAGAATATAATCCACGGCGGATACCATGCATCATGGCAAGCGAAAAAATTCCACCAAAAAAACCGCCTTCGACAGCTTTAGAAGAAAAGGCATCTTGAAAAATAAGGGCAAGAACACGTGGTACTTCACCTAAATTGGTAAAGACAACGTATAGGGCGGTAATTAAATACACGATAGCCATTAAGGGAACAATGCCTTCTGCAACTCGAGCAACGCGTTTAATTCCACCAAAAATAATAGGTGCTGTCATAATCACCAAAGCCACACCAATACCGCTTTTATAGAGATTCCATGTTTCTTCACTCACGCCGTGATTGGAAGTAAGATTAGCGGCAGATTGTACTGCTTGGACTATTGTGTTGGCTTGAATGGCGTTATATACCAGACCAAAGCATATAATCAAACTGATCGAGAATAAAATGGATAACCAGCGTTGATTTAAACCGTGGGCAATATAATAAGCGGGACCACCACGAAATAAACCAGTTTGTTTGTCACGCACTTTGAATAATTGAGCTAAGGCAGATTCGGCAAAAGCGGAACTCATGCCGATAAAGGCAGTCAACCACATCCATAATACCGCGCCAGGCCCACCTAAAGCAATGGCAATGGCTACACCTGCAATATTACCCGTTCCCACACGGCTGGCCAAGCCTGTTACAAAAGCTTGAAAAGAGGTGATGCCGTGTGGCTCATTGGGATTTTGGCGGCTTCCTGTGATTTCTTTGATACTACGCCCAAATAGTCTCAGTTGCACAAAGCCTGTGCTAATGGTAAAAAACAAGCCTACGCCAAGTAAAATTAAAACCAGCCAGTTCCATAAAGGACCGTTGATTTCATTAACCAAGCAGTGAATGCTGTCCAATGTGCTGTCTTGCGCTAAGCACGAGAGTTTATCGTTGTACATAAATGTCCTTTTAATAAGGGTTGAACACATTTCAGATTGATTCAAATCTAAAATAAGTAGTCAAATTGTAATACAATATTAATTTTTATAAAAATAATTCCTGAAAGAAGACTTATGCTGCGTAAAATTGCTTCTATTTTACTTTTGGTCGGTGCAACGGTAACTTGGGCGCAGACGACTCAAACCATTTTGCCTAATGGTATGACGGTGATTGTGAAAGAGGATCATCGTGCACCTGTGGTCATGGCTCAATTACATTATCAAGTTGGAAGTGTTGATGAAAAAGCAGGAAAAACGGGTTTGAGTCATGCTTTGGAACACATCATGTTTAAAGGTACAAAAATGGTTCCTGCGGGTGAGTATTCGCGTCAGTTATCGCAGCTGGGTGGGCAAGACAATGCTTATACCAGTACAGAACAGACGGTTTATCATGTGAATATTGCGGCGGAACATTTGCCTGTATTTTTAAAACTAGAAGCAGACCGAATGGCTAATTTAAATTTTAGTAATCGGGCTTTTGATAATGAAATGAAGATTATTCGTGAAGAGCGACGTGAACGAATAGAAGACAATCCATCGGGATTGTTACACGAGGCCTTGATTCAAGCGGCGTGGCAAAAATCGCCCAATCGTTCTAGTGTGATCGGTGAAATGCGTGATTTACATCGGCTCAAAGCTCAAGATTTGCGTCAATGGTATCAGCAGTGGTATGCACCCAATAATGCGACTTTAATTGTGGTGGGAGATGTGAAACCGCAAACGGTCTTTACACAAGCACAACAGTATTTTGGTAAAATACCTCGTCGTACATTGCCAAAACGTCAGGATTTAAATGAAGAAACGCCTAAACAAAACCAACATCAGCAAGTGTATGGGCAAAACACACGGCCAATAATGGTATTGGCGTATCGTGTCCCACCTTTGCGTAAAATTGATGATAATTTACCTTATGCATTGAATATGTTGGGTAATATTTTAGATGGGCATAATGCATCAAGGTTTAGCAAGTATTTGGTACGAGGCAAACAGGTGGCGCAATATGTAGAAATTAGTTATGTTTTGTTGGCACGCCAACCTCAACTGTGGAGTATTTATACCAGTCCCAGTGCGCACAGTGATACAACACAATTAAAACAAGCTTTAATTGATGAATTGACTGATATTGCTCAAAATGGTGTGAGTGAAGAGGAATTGAATCGTGCGCGCATATTGGAAAACACTCAAACCATTTTTGCCCAAGATAGCATGAGTGATCAAGCTGATTTAATTGGTTTATTGCATGATGCGGGTTTTTCTTATCGTGATGAAGATGAAATTCGTCGGCGTATTAATGCAGTGAGTGCGCCAGAGGTGCAACAGGCAGCGCAGTATTTGTTGCAACAGCCAGAAATATACATAGAATTGTTGCCAAAAGAAAAGTAGGGTTTATTGAAAACGTCCGCCTTTAATTTGAGTGCTGCCTAATTTATTTGCCCAGCCTTGATTGCGTAATGCGTGTGTTAGTGCCACTGCCAAGGCATCGGCAGCATCTTCTTGTGGTGTGGCAGATAAACATAGCATTTGTACGACCATATGTTGTACCTGTTCTTTCTTTGCTTTGCCTTGCCCGACCACAGCTTGTTTGACTTGTAAAGCGGTGTATTCATATACCGGTAATCCACGTAAAACCAAGGCAGCCATGGCGGCGCCACGCGCTTGCCCCAGCATTAATGTTGCGGCAGGATTCACATTAACGAATACTTTCTCTACGACAGATTGTGTGGGGCGATAGGTTTCGATAATCTCTCCTATATGTTGCACAATCACACCAATTCGTCCTGCTAATTCATCATTTTTAATGGTTTTTATACAGCCAGAAGCGATGTAAATGGCTTCTTGTTGATACCAATCGATAATACCAAACCCTGTGCTGCGACTACCAGGATCGATGCCTAAAATACGAATGGGGAGGTGATTCATAAATTATTCTCTTTTTTTGTTGATGTTTCACGTGAAACATTACTATATAAAATCAATGTTTCACGTGAAACATTATATAATAAAATACTCAAATTTAATGAAATGGTAAACATGACATCTAACGACACCATTACTGCTATTGCTACCGCAAATGGGCGCGGAGGCGTGGGAATTGTTCGCGTATCAGGCAAAAATTTATTATCTTTTGCACAAAAGATTAGTGCAGGTAAAACCCCCAAACCACGTACTGCGCTATACACAGATTTTGTAGACGAACAGGGACAGATTATTGATAGTGGTATTTTATTATATTTTGCTGCGCCTGCTAGTTTTACAGGTGAAGATGTGATAGAGCTACACGGGCATGGTGGGCAAGTGGTTTTGCAAATGCTATTACAACGTTGTTTGCAATTGGGTGCACGTGTTGCGCGCGCAGGAGAATTTACGCAACGTGCGTTTTTAAATAATAAATTGGATCTGGCTCAAGCTGAAAGTGTGGCAGATTTAATTGATGCTTCTAGTCAAACTGCCGCACGCATGGCAGTGCGTTCGTTAAAAGGTGTGTTTTCACAGCGTGTTGATGCATTGGTGGATAATCTCATACATTTGCGAATGTTGGTAGAGGCAACGTTAGATTTTCCAGATGAAGAAATTGATTTTTTAGAGGCAGCCAATGCTCAAGAAAAATTAAACCAATTGCAAGATGAATTATCCACATTATTATCTACAGCTGGGCAAGGTGCAATTTTGCGTGAAGGTATGCGCGTGGTATTAATTGGTGCGCCTAATGTGGGTAAGTCTAGTTTACTTAATGCTTTAGCGGGTGAAGAAGTGGCAATTGTAACTGATGTTGCGGGCACTACTCGCGATACAATACACGAGCATATCACGTTAGATGGCATCCCTGTGCATATTATAGATACTGCGGGTTTGCGTAATACTGATGATAAAGTGGAGCAAATTGGGATACAGCGCAGTCAAAAGGCAGTACAAAATGCAGATATTGCTTTGGTATTAATTGACCCTAATGAGGGGATAAATCATACTACTCAAGAAATATTAAATGCATTACCACCGCAGCTCAATAAATTATTTATCCACAATAAAGCCGATTTGCGTCATGAACCTGCTAGCTATATAAATAGCCCTATTTATCATGGTCCTTTAATTACACTGTCTGCTAAAACAGGGGTGGGGTTGGATTTGCTTAAACAGGCCTTGTTAAATGCTGTTGGATGGCAAGGGGAGAGTGAAGGCTTGTTTTTAGCACGCAGTCGGCATATTCATGCACTTCAAACGGCACAAACTCAATTAGAATATGCAAAGTTATGTGGTTATCAGCAGTTGGAATTATTGGCAGAGCATTTACGTTTGGCGCAGTTAGCATGCAGTGAAATCACAGGAGCGTTTACAGCTGATGATTTACTCGGTGTTATTTTTAGTCGTTTTTGTATAGGTAAATAATGTTTTTTTAGTATGTGGTCATCTATAGGCTCAAAGAGTACAATAGCCATAGTTTTCAACCCATAAAAAGGAAGTGATGATGGATACGGATATTATTATTGTGGGCGCAGGCCCAGCAGGTTTGGCATTTGCACGCCAATTCAAGGATACTGGCATTCAAGTTACGGTGATTGAAAAATCCAGTGAAGAAAGTTTACAAAATCCTGCTTATGATGGGCGTGAAATTGCACTTACGCATTTATCGCGTGAAATTATGCAAAAATTGGGTATGTGGCAACGTATCCCCGAGGATGAAATTTATCGTTTGCGTGATGCAAAAGTGTTTAATGGAACCTTTCAGTATACTTTACATTTTCCCGAACCTACTCAAGCTCGTGGTGGTGTCACTGATCGTCTGGGGAATTTAATTTCTAATCATAATATCCGCCGTGCTGCTTATGAAGAGGTGAAAACTTGTGATAACGTTAAGCTGATCTGTGGAATCAGTGTAAAAAGTGTAGAAACTAATGATAATCGTGCTTTGGTTACCTTGGAAAATGGTGATACATTGCGTGCGCATTTATTGGTTGCTGCGGACAGTCGTTTTTCTAATACACGTCGTCAATTAGGTATTGCAGCTGATATGCATGATTTTGGACGTACGGTTATTGTGTTTCGTACTCGTCATAGTCTTTCTAATCAACATACAGCGTGTGAGTGTTTCTTTTATGGACGGACACTGGCGTTGTTGCCTTTGGAGGAACATCTTACTAATTGTGTGATTACCATTAAAAACACTCATGCACATGAATTATTGGAATTATCTCCTGAGGA
>CAKARD010000015.1 GCA_916720425.1 uncultured Kingella sp.
CGGACTTTTAATCCGTTGGTCGAGCGTTCGAATCGCTCACGACCCACCACTTTTTTACCAGCTTAAGCAAAAATGTTTAGGCTGGTTTTATTATTTTTAAGCTTTTCCGTCATCAAATAATGCGCCTTTCTTTCCAATTCAATCTTGGATGGCTGATACAGCCTCTACTTACCTTATCATTAAACTTATCCACAAAATATAAAAATTTATTTTATTTTAATGTACACAAATTTAAATCATTCACATCTATAAATTGACTTAATTAAGTTATCCACAATCTTCAACATAAATTAACTTTAATTAAGTTAATATTATCCACAGCATTATTTTGAAATTAAGTACTTGTTAAATAATAGTATTTATACTTATACACAAAAATAGATTTGCTTCTTTAACATCATAATCTTATTTAAATTAAATAATGTTATATTTATTTTTTATCAAAAACTACAAATTTTAGAAAACCCATTGTCTTATCCTGTTAGTATCAGTTAAAGTTCAGGCTTTAAACTTTCCAAAGGCATAAAATGAAAGGTGATATTGGCGTAATTGGTTTAGCTGTCATGGGACAAAACCTAATTTTGAACATGAATGACAAAGGTTTTAAAGTGATTGCATATAATCGTACTACTCAAAAAATTGATGATTTTTTAAATGGTACGGCTAAAGGCACAAATATTACAGGTGCATACAGCTTACAAGAACTCGTAGATAATCTAAAGAAACCACGCAAAATTATGATGATGGTTAGAGCTGGTGAGGCTGTGGATGAATTTATTGCTCAAATTACCCCCTATTTAGATAAAGGTGACATTTTGATTGATGGAGGTAATGCCAATTACACTGACACCAATCGTCGCTGCGAAGCATTGGCAAAACAAGGTTTGCATTTCATTGGTGCCGGTGTATCAGGCGGTGAAGAAGGTGCACGTCATGGCCCATCGATTATGCCAGGAGGGCATCATGCTGCATGGGAACATGTTAAACCCATTTTGCAAGCTATTGCAGCCAAAACCCCCGATGGCGAACCCTGTTGTGATTGGGTGGGTGAAAATGGCGCAGGCCACTTTGTTAAAATGGTGCATAACGGTATTGAATATGGTGACATGCAATTAATTTGTGAAGCCTATCAATTTATGAAAGATGGCTTGGGAATGAATTATGATGAAATGCACCATGTATTTGCATCATGGAAAAATACCGAACTCAACTCTTATTTAATTGATATTACCACCGACATATTGGCATACAAAGACCGTGATGGGACACCTTTAGTAGAACACATTTTAGATACAGCAGGACAAAAAGGAACGGGAAAATGGACAGGCATTAATGCCTTAGATATGGGTATTCCGCTCACTCTAATTAGTGAGGCGGTATTTGTTCGTTGTTTATCAGCCTTTAAAGAGCAACGTGTGATCGCTGCTCAATTATTTCCTCACTCAACACAAACCATCACAGGCGATCGTGAAACGTGGCTAGAAGCTTTACGTTTATCACTACTGGCATCAAAAATCATTTCATATGCACAAGGTTTTATGTTAATGCGGGAAGCCAGCCATATATTCAATTGGCATTTAAATTATGGCAACACGGCATTATTATGGCGTGAAGGCTGTATCATTCGCAGTGTATTTTTGAGTAATATTCGAGATGCTTATGAGGCAGATCCTCATTTGTTTTTTTTAGGTGCCGCGCCCTATTTTAAAACCATTCTTAATCATGCCTTGCCTTCATGGCGTAAAATTGTGGCTAAGGCCATTGAAATAGGTATTCCTATGCCTTGCATGACTTCTGCCATTACTTTTTTAGATGGTTATACCAGTGCACGATTACCAGCTAACTTATTACAAGCACAGCGTGATTATTTCGGTGCGCATACTTACGAACGCACAGATTGCCCACGTGGTGAATTTTTTCACACCAACTGGACTGGGCGTGGTGGAGACACTGCATCTGGTATTTATGACGTTTAAGTTTATCTACAGGAGTAAAAAAATGGGCTGGTTTTCCAAACGAGATGATATATTTTTAGCAACAATAGAGCCACACAATCAAGTTATCCACAATTACTTAGGTATTGTACATGGCGAAGCGATTATTGGAGCCAATATTTTTCGCGATTTTTTTGCCTCTATACGTGATGTAGTGGGCGGACGCGCGGGAGGATATGAAAAAGCTTTGTCTGGCGCACGTGATGCCGCGCTCAACGAAATGATAGAAGCAGCACGAGAAATGGGGGCAAATGGCATTATTGGTGTCGATTTTGACTATCAAGTGATGGGTGAAACCAATGGTATGATGATGGTCAGTGTTAGCGGTACAGCGGTAAAAATTTAAGATGAAATGTGACTATGCCTTGTAGCACTTGTCATATTACATACCAATATTGCCACAATATTTCGGCAAATGGTGAGCTTAATTGCTCACCATTTTTACGTCTAAACCCAAACTTATCCATACATAATTAGATGCTATTTACTCCAAAGAATGCTTTAGGTAAAGAATCATCATCATCATCAAAAGTTATCCATTGATAGTTTTGGGAATCAGCCAGTATTGCACGCAACAAAGCATTATTAATCGCATGTCCAGATTTATACCCCTCAAATGCACCAATAATCGGATGCCCAACAATATATAAATCTCCAATCGCATCTAGGATTTTATGTCGCACAAATTCATCAGGATAACGTAAGCCTTCTGGGTTAAGCACATCAACATCATCAATCACAATCGCATTGCTTAAATTTCCGCCCAAGCCCAAGCCATGTTGGCGCATTAATTCTACTTCCTGCATAAAACCAAAAGTTCGCGCTCGAGCAATCTCATCTACATAATTTTTTTCTGAAAAATCAATCTCAAAACGAGAAGGGCTCACATTAAACACAGGATGATTAAACTCTATCGTTAAAGCCACTTTAAAACCATTATATGGTGTAAATTTGACCCATTTATTGTGTTCTTCTATCTTAATTTCTTTATTGATTTTTAAGAATTTCTTGGGTGCATCTTGTTCAATGATTCCAGCATCCTGTAACAGAAATAAAAACGGCAAACTACTGCCATCCATAATAGGTACTTCAGGTGCATTTAATTCTACGATAACGTTATCCACACCATAAGCAGCAAACGCAGACATAATATGCTCAATGGTTCCTACACGTATGCCTTGTTCTGTAACAATAGTAGAAGACAAACGAGTGTCATTAATCAGATAAGGCGACAAAGAAATGGCTTCTGTAGATAAATCTACACGTTTAAAAACAATACCACTGTTTATCTCTGCTGGGCGTAAGCTTAATGCAACACGTTCACCTGAATGCAAACCCACACCTGTTGCACTCACTGATTTTGCTAATGTTCGTTGTTTCATCTATTTGTTTCCTTATTTAAATCTAATTAACTTTAATCATAGCAAGTTTTTCTAAATTTGATTGTGTGTTTTAAACAAGCTACTGTGTTCATAAATCCATTTTATACACAGTAATATATTTAAATAAATAGTTATCCACAAATCACACTATTAAATTTATCAGTACTATTCACGAATTTATAAAGAATAAATTTTATTTAAAAATAAATATTTTAATTGGTTTATCCACAGATATATGTCTTTCTAATAATAATCGTCTTTTTTAATTTAAAATTTAATCTATAAAATTTTCTTTTACATTTTCTTATAATTCATAATACATAACCACAAAAAGGCTTTAACGTTAAATAACATTCATTCATTTTACGTTGGAAAAATCCCTTAAAATATGGTAAAAAGTCATAGTTTTACTTTAACCCCTCCCCGTTTTTTGAAAGGACATCTCATGAGTGTTAAAGTCGCCATTAATGGCTTTGGTCGCATTGGTCGTTTGGCATTGCGCCGTATTATAGAAACCCAAGGTATTGAAGTTGTTGCAGTTAATGATCTAACCCCAACAGATATGTTGGTTCATTTATTCAAATATGATTCTACTCAAGGTCGTTTTAACGGTAATGTCGAAATCAAAGACAATGCAATGTTGGTAAATGGAAAAGAAATTAAAGTCTTTGCAAATGCTAACCCAGAAGAATTGCCTTGGAAAGATTTGGGCATTGATGTGGTATTAGAATGCACGGGTTTTTTCACCAGCAAAGAAAAAGCCGAAGCACACATTCGTGCTGGCGCACGTAAAGTGGTGATTTCAGCTCCAGGTGGTAATGATATTAAAACCGTAGTGTTTGGTGTCAATGAAACCATTTTAGATGGTAGCGAAAGCGTGATTTCTGCCGCTTCATGCACAACTAACTGCTTGGCACCTATGGCAGCTGTACTACAAAAACAGTTTGGCATAGTACAAGGTTTAATGAGTACCATTCATGGCTATACGGGAGATCAAAATACCTTAGATGCACCCCATCGTAAAGGAGATAAACGCCGTGCTCGTGCTGCTGCAGCTAATATTGTCCCTAATAGTACGGGGGCCGCTAAGGCAATTGGTCTGGTAATTCCAGAATTGAATGGTAAATTAGATGGTTCTTCTCAGCGTGTTCCTGTGCCAACAGGTTCTTTAACTGAATTGGTTTGCATATTAGAGAAAAAAGTGAGCAAAGAAGAAGTTAATGCTGCGATGAAAGCGGCAGCTAATGAATCTTTCGGCTATACTGAAGATGAAATTGTTTCGTCTGATATTGTTGGGATTAGCTTTGGCTCATTATTTGATGCGACACAAACTCGCGTGCAAACCGTGGGCGATAGTCAATTAGTGAAAACGGTTGCTTGGTATGACAATGAAATGTCCTATACCTGCCAATTAGTGCGTACATTAAAATATTTTGCTGAAAAAATTTAATTGGCACTGAATCATTTTAACCACCTTGTAAAAGGTGGTTTTTTTGTATTTGTATCATTGATTACATGGTGTGGTTTTAATTAAAACTTACAAATGTTAAGAAATTTTTTTATTTGTAAGTTTTGTTATTTATAAAAACTATCAAAATATGTAGTTAAACTACAATGCGAATATGTGATTTATTTCACGATAAGCGTGTTTTCCGCTAGAATAAGAATTTTTGGTGTAATTTTTAAGGGGGTAAAATGAAAGTATTGCTAATTGGTCATGGTGGGCGAGAACATGCATTAGCGTGGAAATTAGCGCAATCACCCAAAGTCACAACGGTATATGTAGCAAAAGGTAACGCAGGCACTGTTATTGAACCAAAAGTAAAAAATATTAATTTAACTCAGCATGATGAATTAATTCAGTTTTGTCGTAATGAAAAGGTTGCATTTACAGTAGTTGGACCTGAAGCACCATTGGCTGCAGGGATTGTGGATAAGTTTCGCCAAGCTGGTTTGGATATTTTTGGTTGTACTCAAGTTGCGGCACAATTAGAAAGCTCTAAAGATTTTGCTAAGGCATTTATGCACAGACATCATATCCCTACCGCGCAATATCAAACTTTTGAAAATGCTACTCAAGCACATGAGTATGTCAATCAGCATGGCGCACCAGTTGTGATTAAAGCTGATGGCCTGGCTGCAGGAAAAGGGGTGGTTGTTGCCGAAACACTCGAACAAGCTCATGCTGCTATTGACGATATGTTGTTAGATAACAAAATGGGTCAAGCGGGATCACGTGTGGTTATTGAGGATTTTTTGGTGGGTGAAGAAGCCAGTTTTATTGTTATGGTAGATGGTGATAATGTATTACCTATGGCGACCAGTCAAGACCATAAGCGATTATTAGATGGTGATAGAGGTTTAAATACTGGAGGGATGGGGGCTTATAGCCCTGCTCCAGTGGTAACGCCTGCTGTGTATCAGCGCGTAATGGATGAAATTATTTTACCCACTGTACGTGGTATGAAAGCTGAAGGTAATGAATTTACAGGATTTTTATACGCAGGTTTGATGATTGATGAAACAGGCGCACCTTATACCATTGAGTTTAACTGTCGTTTTGGCGATCCCGAAACTCAGCCTATTATGAGCCGTTTGGATAGTGATTTAGTGGATCTGATTGAAGCTGCATTGGCTAAAAAATTGGATCAAATTCAAGCTAAATGGAAACCACAAACTGCGGTAGGGGTGGTATTGGCAGCGCGTCATTATCCCGATACACCACAAATGGGAGATGTGATTAGTGGTATAGAAGAAGCCAATCAGCTTGGCAAAGTTTTTCACGCAGGAACACGTTTGAATGAACAGGGACAAGTTATTACTGATGGCGGGAGAGTATTGTGTATAGTGGGGTTGGGTAATGACGTTCTTCAAGCTAAAGCACAAGCTTATCAGGCTGTGGATAAAATCTATTTTAATGGTATGCAATATCGTCGTGATATTGCTGATAAAGCCATTCATCGTTGAGGCTGTGGATAATAAAGGATAGGACATGAGTCATGTAGCGTATAAACCCACTGGAGCGTATATTGGCGCATCTTACACCGCTTTGGGTATAGGTATATTGGCGTATTTAATTGGCTTGTGGGGTGCTGAAATGCAACTTAATGAAAAAGGGTATTATTTTACTATTCTAATAATGGGTTTATATTCCGCAATTAGTGTACAAAAAGCAGTACGTGATCGGGCTGAACGCATTCCTACATCAGGTTTATATTTGGGGATAAGTTATGTGGTTCTAATGATCTCGATTTTATTGCTAATGGTGGGCTTGTGGAATGCCACTTTATTGCGCAGTGAGAAAGGTTTTTATGCCATGGCTTATGTTTTAAGTTTATTTTCGGTGATAACGGTACAAAAAAATGTTCGTGATTTGCAGTATGATAAAAAACACATGTGTGATACACAAGACAAGGATTTATAAATGACAACCCGTAAAATTGGTAACAAAATTGTTGTGATTGGTACAGGTGCAGTGGGTATCAGTTATGCTTTTGCGGTACTTAATCAAGGCTTATGCGATGATTTGGTTTTGATTGATATTAATGTGACTCGTTCGTCTGCTGAAGCACGAGATTTACGCCATGGGGTATTTAATGCCCCTACATTCACACGAGTTAAACAGGGAGATTATCATGAATGTGCGGATGCTGATGTGGTATGTATTTGTGCTGGTGTGCCACAACGCCCTGGTGAAACACGCTTACAATTGATTGATAATAATCTTAATGTTTTCCACAGCGTGGTGAGTGAAGTGATGAAATCAGGGTTTGATGGTGTGTTTTTGGTTGCCGCTAACCCAGTAGATGTCTTGTCTTACGCGACATGGAAGTTTTCGGGCTTGCCTAAAAATCGCATTGTTGGTTCTGGAACCATTTTGGATTCTGCACGATTGTGTAATTGTTTGAGTAATGAGTTTAATGTTGCACCACAAAGTATTGATGCGCACATGATAGGTGAGCATGGAGACAGTGTTTTGGTTGCATGGAGCACAGCGAGTATTGCTGGTATGTCCATTAATGATGCTTTTGCCAAATTACCCGATGGCGGCATAGCAAAAAAAGAGGAAATTCGTGCAAATGTACGCAATGCTGCTTATAAAATTATAGAAGGTAAAGGTGCAACCTATTATGGTATTGCAATGGGGTTGGCACGAATTACACGTGCTATTATTCACGATCAACATGTGGTTTTGCCGGTCTCTGCTTTATTGCAAGGTGAATATGGCCAAGATGATGTATTTATAGGCGTACCTGCAATTGTAGGTCGAGATGGTGTTTTAGGTATTATCCCTAAGCCTTTAGACACAGATGAAAGTAAAAAATTTGCTCATTCTGCTGAAATCTTGCGAAATTATCAAGAAAAAGTGCATGAATATTTAAGTCAACATTAATTGAATTGCTATGTTGAGTTAAATCATTTTTTGTATTTTATTGTTTACTAGGGAATATTCTCACTTTAAAGCGAATATTCCTAGTTATCTAAAATAGTCTTTAATCTTATACAATTTTCTATATAAGCCGTATGATGCACAATGCGAAATTGTACATTATAAGAGGCAATTTCCATACCATATAAACGATTAGCATCATTTTGATAAGCTGGGCGTGGATCTTGAGCAATCGATTGTTCAATTAAATTATAAATAGATAAGGGAAGATGTTGCGCATTAGCTGTGGGTAACCAAACAACATGTAAAGTCTTGGGAACTCCTTGAACAAATCCTGAACGCGCATTAGGCTTGGCTTCTACAAATGGAATATAGGGTTTTATGTCTAATACAGGCGTTCCGTCCAATAAATCACCACCTGTACAAATAATGTGTACCTGCCCTTTTCTCCAGTATATTTCTTGCAAAGGTAAGAGTGATAAGCCCAGATGGTTGGGACGATGTGGACTTCGTGTTGCCCAAACACCCATTTTTTGCTGCCCGCCTAATCGCGGAGGACGAACCATTTGTGCCCAACCTTCATTAACAGCATCATGAAATAAAAAATGTACCCAAATGAATTCAAATCCATCTAAACCGCGTACACTGTCCATTGTAAATTCTGGATTCAGAATAATGTGTGTATATGCAGAAGGAACCAGTTGCGGTTGACGAGGTATTCCAAATTTTTGAGTATAGGGAGAGTGGATGATGCCTATATTTTCTATGGTGTATTGCATCTTTGATACCTGTGATATATGTATAGGTTATTTATATTTTTTATTGAATATGTGTAAGTTAATAAATGACACCAATGTTTCACGTGAAACATTGGTGTGTCATACAGAATAACGGTAGGCTACATAGCTACCTTATGTGAGATTAGATGTGGGTTAAACATAATGACGTGTTTCACCCTGTCCTTCAATATTATCAATACAACGGACACATAGGGTTGGATGTTTATCATTCATTCCGACGCTTTCTAAATAATGCCAACAGCGTTCGCATTTATGTTGTGTGCTGGCTGCAACTTGAGCGTGTAGCGTTTCACCTTGTTTTAACGTAATTTGTGATACTAACATGGCAAAACGCAATTCCTCTCCTAAGCTTTGCAAAGCTTCGTATAGTGGTTCGGGTGCAGTCAGTTGTACTGTTGCTTGTAATGAAGAGCCAATGGTTTTGCTGCTACGCAGAGGTTCTATAGTAGCATTAACCACAGCACGTGCCTGGCGGATTGCATTCCACTTAGTCATTAATGCTTCTTCGCTGATTTGTGATGACACAGGAAAATCATGCCATGTATGATAGAGTACGCTGTCTTCTTCACCGCCCCCAATGAGTTGCCATGCTTCTTCTGCGGTAAAACACAAAATAGGCGACATTAACAACACTAAACTGCGAGTAATGTGATACAAGGCGGTTTGTGCTGAACGACGTGCGTGGCTATTCGCTTGCATGGTGTATAAGCGATCTTTAAGAATATCTAAATAAAACGCTCCAAGATCTTCTGAACAAAACTGCACCAAAGCTTGTATAGCAAAATGGAAAGTATAACGTGGATAATATTCTCCCGCTATTTGTTCTTGTAATTGACGTGCTAATAACAGAGCATAACGATCCACTTCTACCATGTCCGCAAGAGGAATCACATCATCAATTGGATTAAAATCTTTCAGATTGGCAAATAAAAAACTAAGTGTATTACGAATACGGCGATAACTTTCGGTGACGCGTGTTAGAATTTCTTTTGAAATTGCTAATTCGCCTGAATAATCAGTCATAGCTGTCCATAAGCGTAAAATGTCTGCACCAAATTCATCGTACACTTCTTGTGGTGCGATAACATTACCAATAGATTTGGACATTTTATGGCCATTTTGATCCACAACAAAGCCGTGTGTTAATAGCTGTTTATATGGCGCACGCCCCAAAGTCGCACACCCTGTTAGCATGGAGGACTGAAACCAACCACGATGCTGATCCGAACCTTCTAAATATAAATCTGCAGGATAAGCTAATTCTGGACGTTGTTTTAAAACTGAAAAGTGTGTTGAGCCACTATCAAACCACACGTCCATAGTGTCGGTTAATTTTTCATATTGTTCGCATTCTTCTGGTGTAAGTAATTCGGCTTTATCCAATTCAAACCAAGCATTAATCCCCCTTTGTTCGATTTTTTGTGCTATTTTTTCTAATAACACTGCTGAATTAGGATGTAATTCACCTGTGTTTTTGTTCACAAAAAAAGTCATAGGAGTACCCCAGTCGCGTTGTCGTGAAATGACCCAATCTGGTCTTCTTTCTATCATGGCTTGCAATCTTCCGCGCCCCCATGCTGGAAAAAATTCAGTATCATCAACGGCTTTGAGTGCATTATCGCGTAGAGTTTTACCTGATGTCCCTATTTTGTCTAAACCTATAAACCATTGTGGTGTGGCGCGATAAATTAAGGGGGTTTTATGTCGCCAACAATGTGCATAGCTATGCTCAATTTTGTTGTGACTTAATAAACGGTGGTTTTCTTTTAGCCAATCAATGACAATTTGATTGCCTTCCCAAACATTTATCCCTGCCAAACGGGGTACTTCATCAATATAACATCCTCGTGCATTAATAGGATTGTATAACTTGATACCATATTGTTTGCTTACTAAATAATCTTCCAAGCCGTGTGCTGGTGCTGTATGTACTAAACCTGTACCTGCTTCAGTGGTTACGTGAGAACCGTTTAAAATAGGAATATCACGGGGTAAAAATGGATGGGTAGTAACCAGATTTTCTAACGCTGATCCGGTGCTTTGAGCTAAGATTGTACCCTCTAAGTTATAACGTTTTAATGCACTTTCGGCTAAATCTTTGGCTAAAACTAATTGACCTTTTGAGGTGTTGATGAGTTGATAAATGATATCGGCTCCAGCAGAGATGGCTTGGCTCGCAGGTAGCGTCCAGGGCGTGGTTGTCCAAATAACCGCAAACGCCTCTCCAGTTATATCTGTCAAACCAAAAGCTTTAGCTAAGGCAGAAGTATCTTTAAAGCGATACATGACATCAATAGCGTGTGAAATTTTGTCTTTGTACTCTACTTCTGCTTCTGCTAATGATGAAGCACAATCTAAACAAAACTGAACAGGTTTTTCACCGCAATACAAATAGCCTGCTTGATAAATTTCACCTAATGTGCGTACAGTTTGAGCTTCTATAGCATAATCCATAGTGAGATAAGGCTTGTCCCAATCGCCAATCACACCTAAACGGATAAAATCCTTTTTTTGTCGTGCAATTTGTTCAGCCGCATATTCACGGCACAGTTCACGGAATTTGCTTGCGGGCATTTGTTTGCCATATAATTTTTCAATCATGACTTCAATAGGCAAGCCATGGCAATCCCACCCAGGAACATAAGGTGCGTCAAAGCCAGCTAAAGTTTTACTACGAATAATAATATCTTTTAAAATTTTATTGACCGCATGACCAATATGAATATCGCCATTGGCATACGGCGGCCCGTCATGCAAAATAAATTTAGGGCGTCCCGCAGTTTTTTGACGTAATTTTTGATAACGTTGTTGTTCTTGCCATTGTTTGACCCAGTTAGGCTCGCGTTTAGCTAAATTACCACGCATAGGAAAAGGGGATTCAAACAAATTTACAGTTTTAGAATAATCAGTCATGGAAATACTCGTTTGGTTTGTGACAACAGTAAAAATCACCATTTTACAAGTGATTAGCGCATGTGAAAAGTGAATAATACAGACTGCTTTTTAAGAAAATACAGGTAAAAAACCGTTAAACTGCATTACAACTCATTATATTTGGCATAATATTTAAAATTAATCATGTATGCATTCTTTTCACATGATTGTTTTGTTTAACCATATACAAAGGGATAAGCTATGAAACACATTTTAAGCGCAATGAGTTTGGTATTATTTTTGGCTGCATGTAGCGCAACGCAACCATCACACCAACATGCAACAGAGCAGGCCAGTCACCAGACCGCTATGATGCCTTCCCATGCTGGTACTAATAATGTATCCAGTTCAAATGCTGAGACACATCAGGCTCGTTATGCCTGTGAAAATGGTGCTGCAGTAACTGTGCGTTACACAGCCAATTCCGCGACTGTAAGCTTGGATATCGCAGAACAAACTGTTACCTTATCACAAGTAGTCAGTGGTTCAGGTTCACGTTATGCTAGCCGCACCGGTTTTTATGGCAAACCCAGCGAATGGCATGTAAAAGGAATGCAAGCACATTTATCGTTTAGCGATCCCTATGGCAACGATGTAGAAACCGTTTGTCAAGAAAAATAAAGAATTACTTTAGAGTATTTCTAAATAAGTTATATCTTTAAGGCTCTATTATTAATAGAGCCTAGTTTTATTTATTTAAACTGGCTATTTTTCAGAATAAATCAGAAGTTTAAGTAAATTATTCCTTTATTGACAATTGTATAATAAACAAGAGATAATAATCGGTTGCTGGCATGGTGTCAGCAAGATATTTTTATTCAACAGGAAAAGTAAAATATGCCAACTATTAACCAATTGGTTCGCAAAGGTCGTCAAAAACCTGTCTATGTGAACAAAGTGCCTGCGTTGGAAGCATGCCCACAAAAACGTGGTGTTTGCACACGCGTTTATACAACAACTCCTAAAAAACCTAACTCTGCATTGCGTAAAGTATGTAAAGTACGCTTAACCAACGGTTTTGAAGTGATTTCATACATTGGTGGTGAAGGTCATAACTTGCAAGAGCATAGTGTGGTTTTGATTCGAGGCGGTCGTGTAAAAGACTTGCCAGGTGTGCGTTATCACACGGTACGCGGTTCTTTGGATACGGCTGGTGTGAAAGATCGTAAACAAGCCCGTTCTAAATACGGTGCAAAACGTCCTAAATAATTTTTTTAACATAAATGGCCATCGGTTATACAACTAATACAACCGAGTAAGTGAATGCCCTGTATGAGCATTCATGGGTATGCCCCAACTGAATAGATAAGGAATTTAAAATGCCAAGACGTAGAGAAGTCCCTAAACGCGATGTATTGCCAGATCCTAAATTTGGTAGCGTAGAATTAAGCAAATTCATGAACGTACTAATGATTGACGGTAAAAAAGCCGTTGCAGAACGTATTGTTTATGGTGCATTGGAACAAATTGCAAAAAAAGTACAAGGCAAAGAAGCGATTGAAGTATTTAACGAAGCTATTGCTAATGCGAAACCTTTGGTTGAAGTAAAAAGCCGCCGTGTAGGTGGTGCTAACTACCAAGTTCCTGTTGAAGTGCGTCCTGCACGTCGCTTGGCATTGGCTATGCGTTGGGTACGTGATGCAGCACGTAAACGTGGTGAAAAATCTATGGATTTACGTTTAGCTGGTGAGTTGATTGATGCTGCTGAAGGTCGTGGTGGTGCGTTGAAAAAACGTGAAGAAGTTCACCGCATGGCTGAAGCGAACAAAGCATTCTCTCACTTTCGTTTCTAATATTGAAAGATTAATAAAATGGCTCGTAAAACCCCAATTAGCCTGTACCGCAATATCGGTATTTCGGCTCACATTGATGCTGGTAAAACCACCACGACCGAACGTATCCTGTTCTACACCGGTTTGACACACAAACTGGGTGAAGTGCATGACGGTGCGGCAACCACCGACTACATGGAACAAGAACAAGAGCGCGGCATTACCATTACTTCCGCCGCCGTAACTTCCTACTGGTCCGGTATGGCGAAACAGTTCAAAGAACACCGTTTCAACATCATCGATACCCCAGGACACGTAGACTTTACCGTTGAAGTGGAACGCTCTATGCGCGTTTTGGACGGCGCGGTAATGGTGTACTGCGCGGTTGGCGGCGTACAGCCCCAATCCGAAACCGTGTGGCGCCAAGCCAACAAATACAAAGTGCCCCGTTTGGCATTTGTAAATAAAATGGACCGCCAAGGCGCGAACTTCTTCCGCGTGGTGGAACAAATGAAAACCCGCCTGCGCGCCAACCCTGTGCCTATCGTTATCCCCGTGGGTGCGGAAGACGCATTTGAAGGCGTGGTGGACTTGCTGAAAATGAAAGCCATCATCTGGAACGAAGCCGACAAAGGCGTTACCTTTGAATACGGCGATATTCCTGCCGATTTGGTGGACACTGCGGAAGAATGGCGTCAATACATGATTGAAGCCGCCGCCGAAGCCAACGAAGAATTGATGGACAAATACTTGGGCGGCGAAGAGCTGACCGAGGAAGAAATCGTTGCCGCGCTGCGCGAACGCACCCTGTCCGGCGAAATCCAACCGATGTTGTGTGGTTCCGCATTCAAAAACAAAGGTGTGCAACGCATGTTGGACGCAGTGGTTGAATTGCTGCCTGCACCGACCGACATTCCGCCCGTACAAGGCGTGAACCCCGATTCTGACGAAGCCGACAGCCGCGAAGCCAGCGACGACGCTCCGTTCTCCGCTTTGGCGTTTAAAATGCTGAACGACAAATATGTGGGTAACTTGACGTTCATCCGCGTATATTCCGGCGTATTGAAATCTGGCGATACCGTTATCAATTCAGTAAAAGGTACACGTGAACGCATCGGTCGTTTAGTGCAAATGACTGCTGCTGACCGTACCGAAATTGAAGAAGTTCGCGCAGGTGATATTGCTGCTGCTATCGGTCTGAAAGACGTTACTACCGGTGAAACCCTGTGTGATGAAAAAGCACCTATTATCTTGGAACGCATGGAGTTCCCAGAGCCAGTTATCCATGTGGCTGTTGAACCTAAAACCAAAGCTGACCAAGAAAAAATGGGTATTGCTTTGAATCGATTAGCAAAAGAAGACCCTTCATTCCGCGTGCGTACAGACGAAGAATCTGGTCAAACCATTATTTCTGGCATGGGTGAGTTGCACTTGGAAATCATTGTTGACCGTATGAAGCGCGAATTTGGCGTAGAAGCTAACGTGGGTGCGCCTCAAGTGGCTTACCGTGAAACCATTCGTAAAGCGGTTAAAGCAGAACACAAACACGCTAAACAATCTGGTGGTAAAGGTCAATACGGTCACGTTGTGATTGAAATGGAACCAATGGAACCAGGTGGTGCGGGCTACGAATTTATTGATGAAATTAAAGGTGGTGTGATTCCGCGCGAATTTATTCCATCTGTAGATAAAGGTATTCGTGATACCTTGCCAAACGGTGTGGTTGCAGGTTTCCCAGTAGTAGACGTGCGTATTCGCTTGGTATTCGGTTCTTACCATGATGTGGACTCTTCACAATTGGCGTTTGAATTGGCTGCTTCACAAGCGTTTAAAGAAGGTATGCGTCAAGCATCCCCTGCTTTGCTTGAACCAATCATGGCTGTTGAAGTAGAAACACCAGAAGAATACATGGGCGATGTGATGGGCGACTTGAACCGTCGACGTGGCATTGTATTGGGTATGGACGATGATGGTATCGGTGGCAAAAAAGTACGCGCCGAAGTACCATTGGCACAAATGTTTGGTTACTCAACTGACTTACGTTCTGCCACACAAGGTCGTGCGACCTACTCAATGGAATTTGCGAAATACGCAGAAGCGCCTGCTCACGTTGCAGCTGAAGTAACTGCCGCTCGTAAAGGCTAATTAACCTTATAAAAAAAATCGGATTTCTTGTTAAAGAGAAATCTGATTTTTTATATATAAAATCATTGTTATAAAAAAATTGACAAAATAAAACAATACTGTAATAATACAAAGTTTGTCTGTTCCGCATTAAGCGGGATTTTTAATAAAATTCTTATGGAGTTGAGTATGTACGCGGTCGTAAAAACTGGCGGTAAACAATATAAAGTTACCGTTGGCGAAAAATTGAAAGTAGAACAGATACCTGCCGAACTCGACAGCCAAATCGAACTAAACGAAGTTCTGATGATTGCTGAGGGCGATAAAGTAACAGTGGGCACGCCAACTGTTGCGGGTGCAAAAGTGGTGGCTAAAGTAGTAGCGCATGGGCGTGGTGAAAAAATCCGCATTTTTAAAATGCGCCGTCGCAAACACTACCAAAAACGTCAAGGTCATCGCCAAAATTTCACACAAATTGAAATTGTGTCTATTGGCTAATTTTATAGGAGTATTTAATCATGGCAAGTAAAAAAGCAGGCGGTAGCACACGTAATGGTCGCGATTCAGAAGCCAAACGCTTAGGCGTTAAAGCCTATGGTAACGAGTTAATCCCCGCAGGTTCTATTATTGTTCGTCAACGTGGCACAAAATTTCACGCAGGTGAAAATGTAGGCATGGGTAAAGATCATACTTTGTTTGCTAAAGTTGATGGCTATGTAGAATTCACTACTAAAGGTGCATTAAATCGTAAAACAGTTAGTGTTCGCCCTTATACTGGTGTAGAAAACTAATTAAATGTCTGAGAAGAAGAAACCCTGTTATATAACAGGGTTTTTTGTATAGTGTAAAAATGGTATAATTCCCCCTTTTCATTGCTGTCTGAAAGTTATCTTATGTTGCATTCTATTCCCTATTTTCAACAAAATCTGGAAGCGGATTTAAGTCGCGTTAATTTGGTAATTAATCGCGCAGTGCAATCAGAAGTAGCGTTAATTGCACAAATTGGTGCATATATTATTAGTTCAGGTGGTAAACGGCTGCGTCCTATTTTGAGTATTTTGGCGGGTAAATCGCTGGGGTATGATGATGAAAAATTATATTCGCTCGCTGCAATGGTAGAATTTATCCACACTTCAACGTTGTTACACGATGATGTGGTAGATGAAAGTGATCTGCGTCGTGGGCGACATACCGCAAATCATGTTTTTGGTAATGCTGCGGCGGTTTTGGTGGGAGATTTCTTGTACACTCGTGCTTTTCAATTAATGGTGAGTGTGGATAGTTTGAAGATATTACAAGTGATGGCAAACGCTACCAATATTATTGCTGAAGGTGAGGTTATGCAGTTAATGAATATTGGTAATATTGCCATTACTGAAGAAGAATATTTGCATGTGATTCAATATAAAACGGCTAAGCTTTTTGAAGCTGCTGCTCAAGTCGGGGCGATCTTGGCTAATGCTTCTATCGTACAAGAAGAGGCCTTGAAAAATTATGGTATGCACATGGGAACCGCATTCCAAATTATTGATGACGTATTAGATTATTCTGGCAGTGTTGCACAAATTGGCAAAAATGTGGGTGATGATTTGGCAGAAGGAAAACCAACTTTACCACTGATTTATTTGATGCAACAAGGTTCAGAACAAGCAAAAAATGATGTTTGTGAAGCATTACAACAGCATAATCGTGATTATTTTGAACGTATTCACCAACATGTTATCCAATCTGATTCTTTGGTATATTGTACCGCACAAGCGCAGCAATCTGTGGATAAAGCCATTGCCTGTTTAGATCATCTACCAGATAATGAAATTACTCAAGCCATGCGACAATTAGCACAATATTCTGTTAAACGGGTAGCATGATGACGGCTAATTATTCCGCTTTATTTTTGGTGGGGCTGATTTTTTTGGGTGTATTGAGTCATAATAATACCATTACTGTTGCGGCAACCGTGTTATTATTAATGCAACAAACTGTATTGGTTAAATTGTTGCCTTTGGTGGATAAACATGCTTTGCATTGGGGAATTACTTTGCTTACAATAGGTGTCTTGAGTCCCTTGGTCTCTGGGAAGATACCTTTACCTCATTACAGTGCTTTTGTGAGTATTAAAATGTTATTAGCAATAGCTGTGGGTATATTGGTAGCATATTTAGCTGGGCATGGCGTACCGCTAATGAGTTTACAACCTGTATTGGTAACAGGATTGATGGTAGGAACAATTATTGGTGTGGCATTTTTGGGTGGAATTCCTGTGGGGCCACTAATTGCAGCTGGTATTTTATCTTTTTTTGTGGATAAGTTTTAATTATTTCTCGCTATAGTTCAAATGGATAGAACGTATGCCTCCTAAGCGTAAGATACAGGTTCAATTCCTGTTGGCGAGGCTTGATGCTGAATGACAAAATAGGAAAATAATCAGGAGAACTACTGGTGGAGATAAGCGGGATCGAACCGCTGACCTCTTGCATGCCATGCAAGCGCTCTACCAACT
>CAKARD010000016.1 GCA_916720425.1 uncultured Kingella sp.
GAAGCACAAAAAATGTTGAGTGGACGTTTGGGTGAAATGGAAATTGCGGGTACAGTACACAGTTATCCATTAGTAGGCGTTCATGCTGATAAATTTTATGGCACACGTTGTGCTTTAGTGGGAGATGCAGCGGTGGGTATGCATCCTGTTACTGCGCATGGTTATAACTTAGGTTTGGAAAGCACAGAGATTTTATCTAAGCAGATTATTCAAGCTTATCAATGTGGTGGTGATATTGGTTCTAATGATGTATTAGAAATGTATAACTTTAAACACCAACTGCATACTCGTCCCTTGTATCATGGTACCAATGCTATGGTAACGTTTTTTACAACAGACAATATTCCTGCAAAATTGTTGCGTGGTGCAGTATTGAGGATAAGCAATAATTTACCTCCGCTAAAAAAATTAATTAGTAAACAATTAACTGGTTAAATTTTTTTATCCCAAATAGTTTGACTATTTGGGATTTTTTATGTGTATTATTTAGAAGAGGTTATCCAATGGATTAATTCATCTGCCAAAATACTTGCTGCTAAACGATAGCCTGAAGCAGAAAAATGTACGCCATCTTTGCCCGCTAGATTTTGATTCACCCAATTTTTCATACTACATTCTCCTCCCATCGCGTTTTGCCATGACCAATACAAAGTATGTTCACTTTGAGCGATACGTTGTTGCATCACTTGTACAGCATCTAAATAAGCGGGTCGTGTACCACAACTGCCCACAGTGCTTTTGAGTGATTCGGGGGCACCAATAATTAAAATGCCTGCATTGGGTAATTTGGCTTTAATTTGATGTATGGTTTGCTGCCATTCTTGTTCGGTCTTGGTTATATCTAGATCTCGTGCAAAGGCTTCATTGGTGCCGTATGCCAAAATCACTAAATCAGCTTGGGTTTGAGCTAAATCATTTATCCAATTAGTGCGCCATTTATTGCGAATATGGCTCAATTGTGAGCCATTAATACCTAATGCAGATAGGGTTATGCCGCGTTGTTGATTTTCTATATTAATTAAACCAATATCCCAAGTGACAATGCTGTTAATCGTAAGTGGTAAGCGTGTTTGGGTATATAAGGATTGCCAGTTATTACCATTTGCAATGAGTTCTTGGCCATTTACGAATAATAGTTGTTGATTAACTAATGGCTTGGCTAAAATCGTGATATTTTGTATATCGCGACTGTTTATGTGTTCTTTAGGGGTAATGATAAGATTGCTGCCTTGTTCGCTACTTTGGGTGATTACGCCACCGAGTGGAAAATCGGCGGTATTGCCACGACTGCTGGTTGTTTGCCAATCGCTGGTGTAGCTAACGCTGGCATTGCGTTGTCCTTTAGGGTTGCTGGGCGTAATCCAACCAATGCCACCATCACCCCATTTACGTTGGAAACGTTGGCGCAATTCTTCAGTAAAATAATCACCCGCAGTATGTGAGTCACCCAGTTGTACAATGCGAAATTTTCCCTGAGCAGGCAGTTGACGTAATTTATTGCGCCACTGTGGTTGTTCGGTACCATAATTAATTAGTGTTTGGCTAGGCTGCGGAGAATTGGAATTAACAATGGATTCTGCGTGACTAATAGCTGTAATAAGCAATAAACTTGCTAATAAGGATTTCATTGGGCTATTTCCTGTATGATGCGCAAAAAATGCATGGTAATAATGTTTATGAGGATAAATCTGCTTGAAATTGGATTTGTTCTAATATTTTTAGTGCTAATAAACGTTGCGCCTCTGGAGTAAAATGTATGCCATCTTTACTACGATAACGAATCATTTTGCCATTAATATTCACACTATCGCTATACGTGTTTTGACCATTGCTCAAAAGTGTGGCTGTGGGTAACCATATTGTGGGTGATGCAATGTTATCTGCAATAAGTTGGTCTAAAAAGCGCATTTGCTGATTGAGTTTATCGCTTTTCATAAAAGGGATGCCGAGCCAAATAACTCTTACGTTGTGATTTTGAGCGGTATGTAATATTTGTTGCACACGGCGAGCATATTCAGCTTGCCATTCGGGGCTTTTAAATTTGAGATAACGCCCACCTTGTGGATTAGGGATGTCCCAAGGATCATTGGGACCTAAAAAGATGACCAATAGGCGAATGTCTGTATTTTGGCTGAGTGTATCAGCAATCGTTTTAGGCCAATCAAAGAATTTAGGATAAGAGAGTCCTGTGCTTTGTTTGCTTAAATCCAATGATTCTATATTGTATTGTTTTTTTAAATCGCGTTGGGCAAATGGTGCTACCCCTTGCATAAGAGAATCACCCGCAAACAAGACTTTATCACCAGTATGTAATGATACCTTAGGGGGGTAAAGAGAGGTTTCGGGGGCAACTTGTTCGTTGATTATTGGTTGAGGTTGTGTGGTTGGTAAGGGTGTCGTTAGGGTAATGGACTTGGCTTCCTCTGTTATAAGGGGATCTTGAGCGAGAAGAGGCTCGGGTTTAGGGGTAAATTTTGTTTGGATTTGGGCGTAATAGTCATTGACCGTATTTTGCCATTGTGCGCCCAATGTCCATAGTTTAAATGAATCTAATTGTGTTAAAGGACTGTCTTGGTGATAGGTTTGTTGCCAATAAGCATTAATAGAGTTCTGACTCAACCAGATTAATAACCCAGCACTTAACCATAAAGTAAGACATAAAGGAAGAAAGGATTTCACCGTCATTATCCTAAAAATTAGCATAAATAAAATTGGGAATGCCTGATGGTGCAACAATCACCAGCAACAGCATAATTAAAACAATAGGGATACACCATAACCATATTGGTTTTTTTTCTAGACTGTTTACGCCATCATCAAACCATTTTTGTAAATAGGGATAGATGATAATCATAAGAGCAAATAATACCAATAAAATCAAATTGTTAATTTGATAAGTATTCCAACTTTGGCTTAATAAAGCATTAAACACAGCGTGGGCTTCGTTTAAATTTTGTGCATGAAAAATGACAAAAGTAGCGCACACAAAATGTAAAGTAATTATGAGCGATAGCCATTTTCCTATAGGATGTTGGCTAAATAGTGCGCGTTTGGGGTTAGTATGATTGATTTTATCGATAATATTAAGGAATACCAAGGCTAAACCATGCAATAAGCCCCATAGAAAAAAATTCCAGCCGTAGCCATGCCATAATCCCGATAATACCAATGCAATGAGTAGGTTACATTGTGTACGCCACCAGCCATGATGACTCCCACCTAATGGAATATATATATAATCACGTATCCATGTGGATAAACTAATATGCCATCTGTCCCAAAAATCACGTAAATTCCAAGCACGTAAAGGGGCGGCAAAGTTTTGTGGCAACTGAAAGCCTAATAATAATGCTAAACCTATAACTAAATCGCAATAGCCTGAAAAATCAAAAAATAACTGAAAGGTGTAACCATAAATGCCCGTTAACACCGCCCAAGCGTCCAGTTGGCTGGGATTAGCAAAAACTGGTTCAACCCAGCCTTCACTTAACACACCAGCAAGCCACCATTTTTTAGCAATGCCTAATAAAATTAAACTTATTGCTAAAGCGGGACGTAAAATCTGGCGCGGTTGCTTGGTCATAATTTGTGCTATGGCTCCTTGTTGCTCACCCATAATGCTTTTAAACGAATCAGCACGAATAATAGGACCTGAAGTAATAGTAGGAAAAAAGCTTAAAAACAATAATAAATCATACCAAGCCATGCGAGATGAATGGGGTTGACGATAAACATAAATCAGATAGCTAATGGATTGAAATGTATAGTAAGACAATCCTAATGGCATGATTAAATCAATAAAATCATTGCTGCCCCATGCTTGTTGAATATAGGGGCGAAAAAAGTCAAAATACTTAAATACCGATAATGTTAATAGAGATAAGATGATGCCTATACCACACCATCTTTTGCGCCATGAATTAGCAGTGATGTGCATCAAGTGTGTGAGTACAAATATGCACAAGGCATAAGATAAAATTGTTACTGCAAACCATGGATTAAGTCTATATAACCACCCCATGCTGGTGACTAATAAAAGTATATTTTGTAGCTTAACCCATCGTGCCACGCTCCAATAAAGTGGTAAAAACAATAAGAAAAAGCCTGCGAATTCTAATGAGAGCAGGGGCATGGACACTCCTAAGGTACAACTTTTTAATAGTAAAAATGATGAATATATACTTTGACCATTATACTGTATTTTAAACTGGGAATGAATATAGCAAATAAGTTTTTCTTATTATATTAGAGGATTGATAGGGTTGATATGTGGGATGCAAAATAGGTATACGCAATAGATTCATGATCTATTTTACGTCAGGTAGATAAACCTTGCGATAAAAACTACCATTAATTTGTGTGTGATATAGATGATAGAGTCGATATGCATGAAAATAATTGCTGTTAGGTTTTTTGGGTTTGTTCCAAAATTGGCTCAATGGCGCAGAATCTGTGATGCCTTCTATGTCATAAGCCGCTTTGCCTAAACACTTAACGGGCAATCCGTGAATCAGTGCCGATAAACCTGATGTACTATTAACCGTTACCATGGCTGTTGCGTGGCGTAACAAATGTGGCATAGCAATGTCATAGGTGTAATAAACGCGCCCTTTTATTTTAGGATGTTGATGCACAAAATTGTCTATATCTGCTTGATAGTCTATGACACCCCTATCCATAGGATGGTGTTTAATTAACAACGATGTATTATCAGGCGCATGAACGGCAAAAGAAGACAATACATGCAATAAGCTATCTCGCGTTGTAGCATAATCACTGTGTACACGAATTTGGCTGTCAGTATTAACTTGCAAAGGAAAAATAAAAAATCTTCCTAATTGATTTTTCTTAATTTTGCGTGCCAAAAGAACTTCGTTCAAAGCAAAGTGAATGCGGCGAAAAGATGCACGTATCCAGATTTTTATATAATAGGGAATATTTTCTATACGATGGTGTTGGTAATGGGGATAATGCGATTTTTTATGCCACATTGCCCAATAATAACAGGTTGCCCAAAAAGCACTGGCATAAAATTGTCCCTTAATAGGGGTAAAAGTAGGCAGACGTTGTGTATAGGAGCTTTGTTTAGAAAACCATACAGCATCGCGTGGTAGATGAGAATAAGCATTTGCTCCATGTTCTTCTAAAGTAATCCAATGTGGGCGAAAGTATCCTTCTTCAAATACCCAAAAACGTTTGTGTTTGTTTTGGCATACTTGTTTGGCTATTTGATGATAATGACGTGTATCACCAAAACAGACCACTGAATCAATTTGATATTGTTCGAATAGACAAGATAAGTAGGCTTCAAATTGTGCGACTGTATCGGTATAAATAAATGTATGTGATGAAGATTGTGGATAAAACAATTCATCGCCCGCATTAAAGTTAATTTTATAAACTGTTGCGCCTTGTTGAGCGAGCCATTGTGCCAAATTATGAAAGAATGTACCAATTGGGCCTTGTAGCAATAGAATGTTTTTTTGTTGTGCTAATTGAGAAAGATTAGATGCTGGCTGAGTGTTCATAAAACCTTGTGTTATATATTATTAGTATTTTTCCTGATTTTTAGATATATGATAAAGACTATAGCAAAATCTTTATCCACTCGTTGTCATTTTACTTTATTATCACATATAATTACAACCAATTACATTTTTTATAATTAGGAGCACTTAAATGGCTTTGGTTTCTATGCGCCAATTACTCGATCATGCAGCGGAACACAGTTATGGTTTGCCTGCATTTAATGTCAATAATTTAGAACAAATGCGCGCGATTATGGAGGCAGCAAATCAAGTTAATGCGCCTGTTATTGTCCAAGCCAGTGCTGGTGCACGCAAATATGCGGGGGCTCCATTTTTGCGTCATTTAATTTTGGCAGCGGTAGAAGAATTTCCTAATATTCCCGTTGTGATGCACCAAGATCATGGCGCATCGCCTGATGTATGTCAACGTTCTATTCAATTAGGGTTTAGTTCGGTGATGATGGACGGTTCTTTATTAGAAGATGGTAAAACTCCAGCGAGCTATGAATACAATGCTGAAGTAACACGTCGTGTAGTACAATTTTCCCATGCTTGTGGTGTTTCGGTAGAAGGTGAAATTGGTGTGTTGGGAAATTTAGAAACAGGAGAAGCCGGTGAAGAAGATGGCGTTGGGGCAGAAGGTAAATTAAGCCACGATCAAATGCTTACTAGCGTTGCTGATGCAGAACGTTTTGTGCGTGATACGGGTGTTGATGCTTTGGCTATTGCGGTGGGAACCAGTCATGGTGCATATAAATTTACGCGCCCTCCCACAGGTGATGTATTGCGGATAGATCGTATTAAAGAAATCCATGCAGCCTTACCTAATACCCACATTGTCATGCATGGTTCTAGCTCTGTGCCACAAGAATGGCTTAAAATTATTAATGAATACGGTGGTGATATTGGTGAAACCTATGGTGTGCCTGTGGAAGAAATTGTAGAAGGTATTAAACATGGGGTGCGCAAAGTGAATATTGACACTGATTTACGTCTGGCTTCTACTGGAGCAATTCGTAAGTTTATGGCAGAACATCCCAGCGAATTTGATCCACGTAAGTATTTAAGTAAAACTGTAGAGGCAATGAAGCAGATTTGCTTAGATCGATACTTGGCTTTTGGTTGCGAAGGTATGGCAGATAAAATCAAACCCATTTCATTGGAAAAAATGGCAACGCGTTATGCTAAAGGTGAGTTAAACCAAATTATTAAATAAAAAATATAAATAATCAAAATAAAAACCGCTGATACAGTCTGTATTAGCGGTTTTAATATTGTGAAAATTCTGGTTTATGATGTGTTGTATACGGTTGTATTCATGAAATACTTATTTTACCCATCTGGTTGAAAATAAATCATATATTTCAATAAACCATCAGAATAAACCGCTAATCACCCCATTTTCATCTACGTCTATACGTTCTGCAGCAGGTTGTTTGGGTAAACCAGGCATTTTCATCATGGTGCCACACAGTGCTACAATAAATCCAGCGCCTGCTGAAACGGTAATGCCACGTACCGTAATATCAAAATCAGTCGGGCAACCCAATAGTTTTGCATTATCACTCAATGAATATTGAGTTTTTGCCATGCAAATAGGGAGTTTATCTAACCCCAGTCGCGCCAAATTATCAATTTCCGTTTGAGCTTCAGCACTGAATGTAACGGATTTTGCGCCATAGATTTTTTGTGCAATAGCAGTGATTTTATTGTGTATGCTATCATTCACATCGTAGGCAAATTGGAAGGTATGGTTATGACGTTCAATAGCTGCGATTACTTTATGCGCCAAATCTGCACCGCCTGCACCACCTTTTTCCCATACTTCGGTTAGTGATACTTCTGCACCTAATTGATTACACGCACTTTCTATCGCGGCTAATTCTGCATCACTATCTGAAACAAAACGATTGATTGCTACCACAACAGGTAAACCGAAAATATTCTTTAAATTATTAATATGTTTGATTAAATTTGGTAATCCTTTTTGTACAGCTGTTACATTTTCTATTCCCAAATCGGTTTTCGCAACGCCACCGTTGTATTTTAATGCGCGCACTGTAGCCACCACTACCGCGCAATCTGGACGTAATTTTGCCAAACGAGATTTAATATCACAAAATTTTTCTGCACCTAAATCCGCACCAAAACCTGCTTCAGTCACAGCATAATCACCCAAATGCTGCGCCAAACGTGTTGCCAATACAGAATTACAACCATGAGCAATATTAGCAAATGGTCCGCCATGCACAAAAGCAGGACTACCTTCTATGGTTTGGACCAAATTGGGTTTAATCGCATCTTTAAGTAGGGCCGTCATAGCACCTTGAGCGTTCAAATCACGTGCATAAACAGGTTGATTATCATAAGTGTAAGCAACTAAAATATTACCTAAGCGTTGTTTTAAATCTGACAAATCATTGGCTAAACAAAAAATAGCCATCACCTCACTGGCAACAGTAATATCAAAACCATCAGGTCGAATGACTCCATCGGTTGGTTTTCCTAATCCATTGATGATATTGCGTAACTGTCTATCATTCATATCTACCACGCGTCGCCAAATTACTCGTTTGGGGTCAATATTGAGTGTATTGCCTTGATAAATATGATTGTCTAATAACGCTGCCAATAAATTATTTGCCGCACCTATAGCATGAAAATCGCCTGTAAAATGCAAGTTAATGTCTTCCATTGGTAAAACTTGGGCATAACCCCCACCTGCTGCACCACCTTTAATTCCAAACACAGGTCCTAAGGAAGGCTCTCGCATGGCAACGACTGCTTTTTTACCAATATAATTGAGTGCATCGGTCAAACCAATGGTCACGGTGGTTTTACCTTCACCGGCGGGGGTAGGATTAATTGCGGTAACCAGCACCAATTTTCCCTGTTTTTTGGGTAAAGCAAATGCATCTTTTGGGTTAATTTTGGCTTTGTATTTGCCGTAATGTTCCAACTGTTCAGGGTTTATTCCCAGTTTGGCGGCAATATCGTTAATGTGGCGTAAAGTAGCAGCTTGGGCAATTTGTACGTCAGACTGCATGATCAACTCCGTATAGACTGAATAAGTGAAATGTATAAGTTTTACATGATAATATGAATACAAAAAACCCATCATCTTGCATAAAGATAATGGGTAGATAACCTTATTTTAATTTGGTCTCTTTATAGATAACATGTTTACGTGCTACGGGGTCAAATTTTTTAATTTCTAATTTTCCTGGCATGGTACGTTTGTTTTTGGTTGTGGTATAAAAATGACCAGTACCAGCAGAAGATTCTAATTTGATTTTATCGCGCATGATAATATCCTTTGATTAAATTGCTTCGCCACGTGCGCGTAAATCAGCTAAAACAGCATCGATACCGTTTTTGTCAATAGTACGCAAAGCAGCGTTAGATACACGAATGCGAACCCAGCGGTTCTCACTTTCTACCCAAAAACGGCGTGATTGCAGATTAGGCAAAAAACGACGTTTGGTTTTGTTGTTGGCATGTGATACGTTGTTGCCAGACATTGGGCGTTTGCCTGTAATTTTGCAAACTCGTGCCATGATTGGTCTCCAAACTTAAAATTAAATAATAAAATGTGATTATAAACAATCACCTATAAATTAGGCAATCCGTGTATAAATTAACACGCCGCGCGGACTGCTCTTGTTATGTTCAGTATAGCGACTAGATTTGCCTGCGAAAAACGCGCTATTATACTGGCTTTATCATTGTAATGCAAAGATTTTTATGATAATTGTGTAGATGAATCACGATTGATAATGTAATGGATATAAATCTAATTTTTCCATCAGTTGACGATCGCCATCTTCATTAGGGTTTTCTGTGGTCAATAATTTGTCACCATAAAAAATGGAATTTGCTCCTGCCATAAAACACATAGCTTGCATGGCTTCAGGCATTTGTGTGCGTCCTGCGCTTAAACGCACGTAACTGTGGGGTAGTGTGATGCGTGCTACAGCAATAGTGCGTACAAATTCTGTCCAATCCAAATTTTCAGCATTTTCTAGTGGCGTACCCGCTACTTTTACTAATTGATTAATGGGAACACTTTCTGGTTGAGGATCTAAATTGGCTAAACTGGCGATAAGTCCAGCACGTTGTTCGCGTGTTTCGTTCATACCTACGATGCCACCGCAACATACTTTTAACCCAGCTTGGCGCACTTTACCTAATGTATCCATACGGTCTTCAAATTGGCGTGTGTGAATAATATCGTTATAGCGATCGGGGTCTGTGTCTAGATTGTGATTATAGTAATCCAAACCTGCATTTTTTAAATCTTCCGCCATACCTTCTTCCAATAAGCCAAATGTGCCACATGTTTCTAAACCCAAATCTTTGACAGCTTTGATAATTTCAGATACTACAACCACATCTTTGGGTTTTGGTCCACGCCAAGCTGCACCCATACAAAAACGACTGGCACCACGTGCTTGGGCAATTTTCGCTTTGGCGACAATTTCATCTACATCCATCATTTGTTCTTTGCCTAAATTAGCATTATGATGTGCCGATTGTGGGCAATAAGCACAATCTTCAGGGCAGCCGCCTGTTTTTATAGAGAGCAGGGTGGATAACTGAATTTCTTGCGAATTAAAATTTTGTCGATGAATATTTGCTGCTTGATAAACTAAATCTAAGAATGGCAAATTAAACAAGGCTTCTACATCACATTTTTTCCAATAGCGCGCCGTAGGGTGTGGCTGAGATTCATTTTTGCGACGCAAAGCAACGGGAGCGAGAGTCATTTTGTCTATTCCACAGGATAATCAAGTAACGAAACATAACATAAAAATGAGCAGATGGGGAAGATTCCAGTCTGCTCAATAATTAATCTAGAAATTATGCTAATTCTACTGCACCGTGATCATCACAATGATCACCATGTGGATGATGCAAACGTCCATCTACCAAATAATCTACGTGATCACCATGTGGTACAGTAAGGTGTCCACATCCTTCACCATGAATGTGTCCGTTACAATGATGATGTTGATTGCATTCATTGGGATTTTGCGCATTAACTTCTAATGTATGTTCGTCATAATGACCATTGTGTTCGTGGTGTAAATGCCCATCGTGTAAATAATCAATATGATCATTATGTTTAATTGCAGGGTGTCCGCAATCTTTGTTGTGTTGGTGATTGTGATGTTCATGAATAGTACAAGTCATGATTTTCTCCAAATTTAAGCGTATTTATTATTTTGAAAGTGAAGGAATTACTTTCAAGATAAAGATACCTCAAGAGGCGTTGTTTGTCAATAACATCATGATTATTATATTTATTTTGATATACTATAACAGTATATAATGAATAATTTTCTAATAAATAATGGTATTAAAATGATAGGTGTTTGCATATTTTATGCCTAATTGTGATGAGGTGGATGGTCTTTTCTGTTAATAAAAATCACTAATTTAGTATGTTTTTTTGTCTCTTCAATAATTTGAATACTGTATTCGCAAGACGACGTTTGGCATTGTTCCATGATTGTATTAATGGTGTATTGCCCTGATTTAGCTATATCTAAATGAAATTGTAGTGAATCATCTGTTATATCATTTTGTGCAATGATTTGTTTTGCCAAAATAATGTTGCTAGACATTCTTGAGTGGCTTTACCTACCGTTAGAAATTAGCGTTGATATAAGATTTCATTGTTTGGCTCTGCATTAGATTGGGTTAGGTTGTTTATACGTTGTGTATCAAAATAATCACTGTTGGCATAAACAGGTAAGGTAAATAGAGTGAAACTTAATAAAAATGTTTTAAGGGCCATAGATTGGCTCCTATAGAATAAACCCCTACTTAAAATTAAGTAGGGGTTTTTAATTTGGTGCCCAGGGTCGGACTCGAACCGACACACCTTGCGGCGGGGGATTTTGAGTCCCCTGCGTCTACCAATTTCGCCACCTGGGCAGGTGTCAAAGATGATCATTATACATTTTAATAAAGATATGTCAAGTATTTTTACGCATCATCGGTGTTTTCTACTTCATTGGTGCTATCCATAAGATGTTGTAATGAAGAATCTTGCGTTTCTTCTTCACTTTGGGCAACGCGTTCTACGGATACTAAAGTAGTGTTGTCATCTAGATTGATGAGTTTTACCCCTGCAGCAGTGCGCCCTGTTTCACGGATTTGTGCGACTTTTGTACGGATTAACACGCCACCATTGGTAATTAACATCAAATCATCATGAGGCTCAACCAAAGTTGCTGCAACCAATTCTCCGTTACGTTCACTTGTGTCTATGGCAATCATACCTTGACCACCTTTACCTTTTCGTGAATATGATGCGATAGGGGTACGTTTACCATAACCATTTGTAGTAGCAGTGAGAACCTGTTGTTCGCTGCCTAATTCGGCAACCAGTAAGCTAACAATACGTCCATTACTAGGCAATTTCATGCCACGTATGCCACCTGAACCTCGTCCGCTGGGGCGTATACCTTTGTTTTTAACAAGATCAAATGAGGTGTTGTTGTCTTCTGTGTCGTTCACATTTTCTTCAACAAGATCATCGTTATTTTCTTCCCATGTCTCATCAACATCTTCATTGGCTTTTTCCCAATATTCATTAAATCGCAGCATTTTGCCTAAATTAGAAAACAGCATAATATCCGATTTACCTGATGTTCGTGCGACCCCTACCAGGCTATCGCCTTCTTTTAGCATGATGGCTTTAATGCCCTTAGCACTAACATTTTTAAAGGCGGAGAGCTGGGTTTTTTTAACGATCCCTTGTGCGGTGGCAAAGAATACGTATTCATCATCAGGAAAATCACGCACGGGCAAAATTGCACTAACTTTTTCGTTTTCGTCCAATGTTATCACGTTATTAATTGGGCGGCCTCGTGAAGTGCGTCCACCTTCGGGTAGGCGATAAACTTTGATCCAATGGCAACGTCCCAAATTGGTAAAACACATTAAATAATCATGGGTGTTTGCTACAAACAGTGTTTCAATGAAATCTTCATCTTTGGTTGCAGTGGCTTGTTTGCCACGCCCACCACGATTTTGGGCTTGATAATCACTGATGGGTTGGGTTTTAATATAACCACTGTGGGTCAGTGTTACCACCATGTCGCGTGGAGGAATCAAATCTTCATCGGCAATTTCCCCCCCACCAAAGCTATTGATTTCACTGCGACGCACATCACCATATTGGGTTTTAATTGCAATAATTTCATCTTCTATAATTTGGCGTACGCGTTCAGGTTGTGCCAAAATATCCAATAAATCAATAATAACTGCCATTAGGTTTTTGTATTCTTGAATGATTTCGTCTTGGTCTAATCCTGTGAGATTACGCAAACTCATGCGTAAAATGGCGCGTGCTTGTTCATCGCTTAGCCAATAGCCATCAGCATGATAACCACGATCTTTAGGCAACCATTCAGGACGAGCTAAAGATAAATCTAAATTGGTGCGATTGAGTAAATCCTCTACTAAAGAAGATTGCCAAGAGCGTGATAATAATGCTTGACGTGCAGCATCTGCATCAGGTGATTTTTTGATAAGCGCAATCATTTCATCAATGTTAGATAAAGCCACAGCCTTACCTTCGGCGATGTGTCCTTCTTGGCGTGCTTTTTTTAGACGAAATAACGTGCGACGAGTTACAACTTCACGGCGATGGCGCAAAAATTCACTCAAAATTTGTTGTAAATTGAGTAAACGTGGTTGTCCATCAACTAATGCTACCATATTGATCCCAAATGTATCTTGCAGGGGGGTGAGTTTGTAGAGTTGGTTTAAGATGACTTCGGCATTCTCGTTGCGTTTTAGTTCAATGACAATGCGCATGCCTGATTTGTCGCTTTCATCACGCAATTCAGCAATACCGTCTATATTTTTTTCGCGCACTAATTCGCCAATTTTTTCAACCAGTTTAGCTTTATTAACTTGATAGGGAATTTCATCCACGATAATGGCTTCGCGTTCACCATTTTTGCCTATGGGTTCAATATGGGTTTTGGCACGCATAATGACGCGTCCGCGTCCCGTTAAGTAGCCTTCGTGTACGCCAGATAAGCCAAAAATGGTGGCACCTGTGGGAAAATCGGGAGCTTTAATGATGTTAATCAGAGTGTGGATATCGGTGTGGGGGTGGTTGAGTAGTTGTAGGCAAGCATCTAATGTGTCATTAATATTGTGTGGCGGAATATTGGTTGCCATACCCACTGCAATCCCTGCTGAACCGTTAACTAAAAGAGCGGGAAAACGAGTAGGCAAAATCAGTGGCTCTTGCTCACTGCCATCATAGTTATCACCAAAATTAACGGTTTCTTCTTCAATATCTGCCAGCATTTCGTGGGCAATTTTTGCCATACGAATTTCGGTGTAACGCATGGCAGCCGCCGCATCGCCATCTACTGAACCAAAATTGCCTTGTCCATCTACCAGCATATAACGTAATGAAAATGGTTGTGCCATACGTACTATGGTTTCATAAACCGCACTATCCCCATGAGGGTGGTATTTACCAATAACATCACCGACTACGCGTGCTGATTTTTTATATGCACTATTCCAGTTGTTTTTGAGTTCGTGCATAGCATATAGCACACGACGATGTACGGGCTTTAAACCATCGCGCACATCAGGTAGAGCACGACCAACAATGACGGACATGGCATAGTCCAAATAGGACCTTTTCATTTCATCCTCTAGACTAACGGCAATGGTTTCTTTGGCAAATTGTTGATCGTTATTGCTGCTCATGTTGAGACGTCTCATGGTATAACAAAATGATTGATTTTAACATAAAATGAGGCATTTTATCGCGTTAAATCATGAAACCATGAATGCACATAAAAAAGTATATCAATATGATATGCTGAAGTTTTATTATTGAGTTACACAATCGACAAATTGTGCATAACCGTTGATAAAGTCTTGTAAGGCTTGGCGTACAGGCTCAACTGTAATATTGCCTTCGTTATCAAATACCCCACCGAATAAATTGCCAATAGATGCATTGACAGGATAAACTGGCATATTGATAAATGTACTAGAAGCAATCACACGCATTTGATCGGCAACACGAATACCACCTGCCATGCCTGCACCTACAGTAATAATTCCCAGTGGTTTGCCCATCCATTTACTTTGTCCCATTGGGCGTGATACCACATCAATCGCATTTTTTAGCATGGCTGAAATGGCACCATTGTGTTCAGGACTCACCCATAATATCCCATCAGCCGCTGCCACAGCTTCGCGTACGTGGGTGTATTTCTCGGGACTATTTTCGTCTAAATCACGGTTGTATAAGGGTAGTTGGCTAATATCAATCACATTTAATTGCAAATCAGCGGGCGCAATGCTTTGTAAATAACGCACCGTTAATTGGCTAAATGACGTTTTACTTGCACTACCAATCAATACCACAATATTTTTTGCCATAATAGTATCTCTATAGTTCTAATAAAAAGGTCATCATAACGTGTTTTGTAACAAATGAACATCTACCAATAAGAAAGAATCAATTTCCTATTAATTAATTGTCACGCGTTTTTAAGCACTATATGATGATTGTATTTTTATTCTCTATATTATGATGTTATTTCGACTTCCTCCTCATCATGCATTACGTGCTCATTTAAAACGTGGTGGTTTGATTGCCTATCCTACTGAGTCCTGCTATGGCATTGGTGCATTGCCCAGTCATGCTAAGGCCATACACCAAATTTTACATATCAAAAAACGACCACAACATAAAGGTTTAATTGTAATTGGCGATAGTGTATCTCGTCTACAATCGCTGCTTCAGCCTTTATCTGAATCGACACGTGCCACGCTTAATGCCATTTATCCTGCACCTAAAACTTTTTTGTTGCCTGTTAAGACAACAGTTTTACCTATTTTACGTGGCAAGGGTCGTAAAAAATTAGCCGTTCGCGTTCCTGATCATGCTGTTGCACGTCAATTATGTTGCATTGCTCAATCTGCGCTGGTGTCAACTTCGTGTAATAGAGCAGGGGGAAGACCATGTCGCACCACCCGACAAGTACGTCGTCAATTTGGAAAAAAAGTATGGGTGATTGCAGGCAATATTGGCAAGCGTAAACAACCCAGTGAAATCATTGATTGGCAAACTGAAAAACGATTACGTTAACCAATTATTTGTACAATATTATTGTTGCTAAACTTCTTGTAGATTTTGGATAAAATGGTGAAAACTAAAAACCATGCAAAAAATAATAGTTTAACTCTATAAAGTTTGATAGTATTCATACAGACATTTTTCATATTATGAAGGAAAATAACATGAATGCATCTATTCCTATCTCTGCCAGTACAGGGCGTGGCAATCCTGTTGCGCTTAGTGTGCTTGCGTCACTATTTTTTATGCTGGGATTTGTAACCTGTTTAAATGATGTATTAATTCCACATCTAAAAGAAGTCTTTTATCTATCTAATCGTGAAGCCATGCTCACACAAACTGCATTTTTTTCTGCCTATGCGATTATGTCGTTTTTAGCAGGAAAAGTGATAGATAAAATCGGCTACAAAGGCACGGTTATTACAGGTTTTTTGATTACGGCATTGGGTGCATTTTTGTTTTATCCCGCCACCGCTGCTATTCCCAGTGATGGACATGCTGATAAATCCATGTTTTTTGCTATGTTTTTGCCTATCTTTTTTGTTATGGCAACAGGCATCACATTTTTGCAAGTAGCAGGCAATCCCTATGTAACCTTACTTGCTCCTAAGGGAAAAGAATCTGCGACTTTAACATTGGTACAAGCTTTTAATTCTGTTGCCACTACTATTGCCCCTTATGTTGGAGCATTATTTATTTTAACCGATGCTGGCACAGCATTAAGTGCGGCACAAAAAGCTCAAACCATGCAAATTCCCTATCTAGGTTTAACGGGTTTTTTAATTTTGCTGGCTGTGGCTGTGTTTATGATTAAACTCCCTGCTGCCGAACAGATTGCTGAAGCCGAAACCAATCTTACGCATGATGGGAAGACCAGCGTATTCCAATACAAACATATGGTATTAGGTGCGATAGGTATTTTCTGTTATGTTGGTGCTGAAGTGGCCATTGGTAGTCAATATATTCTTACCATGGAACATCTAACGAACGGCATCGTTAATCATCAATCAGGCGCAAAACTACTCAGTTTTTACTGGGGATTAGCTATGGTTGGGCGTTTTTTAGGTAGTGCAATATTGAGTAAATTTTCAGCCAATAAAGTACTACTTTTTAATGCGAGTGTTGCTATTTTACTTTTATTATCAGTTGTATGCTTTGGTAAAGCAGGTGATGTTATCGTAGCCAAATATGGATTGGTTGCGATAGGCCTATTCAATTCAATTATGTTTCCCACAATATTTTCTTTAGCGACAGAAGGTTTAGGCAAGTTTACAGCCGATGCCTCAGGGGTAATTTGTACTGCCATTGTTGGCGGTGCACTCGTCCCCTTATTGCAAGGCGATATCATCACGCGAACAGGAGACAACTATCTAATCTCCTATCTTGTTCCAGCTTTTTGTTATGCTTACATCGCCTTTTTTGCTGCTAAAGGGTACAAAGCGGATAGAGTTTAATTTAGTGAGAAAAAAGACACCTGATATATATTTAATGGCGTAGGTTTATCTTTCCCCTAGCATATGATATTGTAATAGATAACCGCTTGACTTGATAAGTGCAAGCGGTTATTTTGCGTTATAATTGCCTAAAATAATTAAAGGTATTTAGAGAAAATGAAAAAATCCCTAGTCTTATTGATTACATTATGCTCAGGTTTTGTTCATGCCCAAGATATAAAAGTACATTTTGGTTTATTAGACCATACCAGTGGGGCGGCTCAGCTCATTGAAGCAGAAAGCATCAATCGTAATAATGGTTCACCACTATGTTGGTTTATAACAAACGCCCAACCTTATACCGAATTAGATATTACTGAGCAATTTACCAGTCCACCTAACGCTCAATTTGTTCGTACCAATGCTATTTTAAGCATCAACCCAGAAGCCAGTGAACATAAACTTACATTTAAACTAAATACAGATGCAAAAGGCGAATTACTACAGTGCTGGCAGTTTAATCAGGACGATCCGATTGGATTGTATACCGAGACGCTTACTATTAACAATAAAGAATACGGCAAATATACGTTTCAAATAACAAAATAATTTTCTTTAAAATCATCGACATGATTTATTTATTGGAAGAAAG
>CAKARD010000017.1 GCA_916720425.1 uncultured Kingella sp.
TAACTTGCATTAAACCTTGCGCCCCCACACTAGATTGCGCCCCCATGACAAAGCGACTTTCTTGACGAATCAAACCATATACCCATGCAGGATCCACGTTATTTTCATTGGCATAACGTACAACTAAATCACGATAGGGCATGATATATCGCAAATGATAATTGAGCAAATGGTCAGTTTTATCAGCACTATAAATCGCCATTTCATAAAATTGATGATTGAATGCCAATTGTGCAGCGGTTAATAAAGTAGCCTCATTCATACCGCGTGTAGCATAACGCCATTCCGCTTGGGCTTGGCGACGCATTTTAAAATCGCTGTTTTGTTTACTGGTATAAAACAAACTTAATGCACGGTGAATGGCACCATCTTTAGCCAAATGTTCTATATGCTGTGGTGATGTATTGGGGGCGGTATTATGTGTATTGACACGCTGGCCCAATTCTTCTATGGCTAATAATGCATAGAAATTACGTCCACTATTAGCCGTGCGTTGGTATAATGAACGCGCTGCAGCATGGTTGTTTTGAGAAGCTAAACTGCGTGCCAGCCAATACATCCAAGCTGGGTCTTGTTGTAATTTACTGGGCATAGACTGTATAACATTGCCTAATAAAATCCAATTTTGTGTACGCAATGCAGAACGCGCAAACCATTCAAATTGCTCATTATTTAATTGGTTACGATTGGCTTTTTGATAATAATTGAGTGCTTGTGAAAAGTTTTGATTTCTCGCTTGAGTCAATCCCAATACCCCCCATGCAAAACCCACTTGTTCATTATTTAAATTACCAGCGATACTGGTTAAACGTGCTGCAGCGGAATCTGGTGATTTTTGTGCAGTAGGGCTAATCACATCGCGCAATAAATTTTCTTGCCACCCATAGCCTGAGCCGCTATTTAAGGGGCTACCCAATGCGGCAGCTAAGGCATTTGCATCAGAAATTTGACCACTGGCAATCAAACCGCGTACACGTCGCCAAGCACGACTAGGATTTAAACTGTTTGCACGTATTTGTAGTAATGTATTACAACCTTGTGCCAATTTACCTGTTTCTTCTACTAAGTCATTAATAAATTGTGGATCGTTTTCTAATCCCAATAAATGAGCATAACAACGTGTTTCTTGTTGCCGCGCTTCTGAATGCAATAGCATGTATTGTTGTCTAAATAAAATTATCTGATTGCGACGTCCCAAACTTTTTAGCCATTCGTTACGTACCGTTTCTCCCATGGCACTTTCATTTTCTGTAGCTAAAAATTGTGCTGGTGCATTGTCATCACCTGATTTTGTTGTTGCTAACACACTATCCAAACGGCGAAAGTCGTTGACAATTTGTTCTGGCGAATACGCTTGTCGCATTAATGGCATATGAAAACTTCCAGTATTACTGGCTGTTTGTGATGTTATTTCCTGCGTTTGTAACGCATCTTGATCAGGCACTGGAATAGTGTAATTAGATGAACAAGCTGCAAGAACCACTAAAGCTAGGCTAGCTGTAAGATAATACTTCTTTTGGCTCATAAAAAAACTCGGCTAAAATAAGTTATCATAGCACTTTTTACTTTTATTGAGCATATACTGCTATTCATTAAGTAAATATATTGCATATAAACAAAATATTACAGAATAATCTCTAAAATTCTTTGACAAATTTTAATAATACAGTATAATTAAAAAATCATTCCCTGATAGCTCAGTCGGTAGAGCGACGGACTGTTAATCCGCAGGTCGCTGGTTCGAGCCCAGCTCGGGGAGCCAAATTTAAACTGTCTAAACAACATTTAGACAGTTTTCTTTTTACGCTGCTGTTTTGACTGTGTCTATTTTTTGTGCCAAATATCTACACGACTTTACAGATATTTGATCGCTAAATTAAGTGTCATACACCCATCTCATCCAGAAATAAATTTAAATCATTAGGAGTGTATTTATTTTCTTTAAATACATTTATTTCTATAGTTTAATTTCAAGGGTACGCCATCTTTTCAATCATTTCCACACTTTAATCTTCATTATTCTTGTGTCATTTTATTTTAATAAAAAACCTGAACTCACCATGGGTTCAGGTTTCTTCATATTAATCAAACATCTTTGTGTTCGGATTGTTTCACACGCAAACGCAAACTCAATTCACGCAATTGTTTTTCATCTACTGAATTAGGCGCGTTGGTCAATAAGCATTGGGCGCGTTGGGTTTTCGGGAATGCAATCACATCGCGAATAGACTCTGCACCCGTCATTAACGTCACCAAGCGATCCAAACCAAACGCTAAACCACCATGCGGCGGCGCACCAAATTTCAAATTATCCAACAAGAAACCGAATTTTTCTTGTTGTTCTTCGGGCGTGATTTTCAGCGCAGCAAATACTTTTTCTTGAATTTCTGCACGATGAATACGAATCGAACCGCCACCAATTTCCCAGCCATTCAACACCATATCATACGCACGCGCCAAACATTTTTCAGGTGCAGAAACCATCAAATCTTCATGACCTTCTTTCGGTGCAGTAAAGGGGTGATGCACGGCAACATATCGGTCGGCATCCTCATCGTATTCAAACATTGGGAAATCCACCACCCATAACGGTTTCCATTCGTCCACAAAATAACCGTTTTCTAAACCGTGTTCTTTACCGATTTTAATGCGTAACGCGCCGATGGCTTCGTTCACGATTTTTTCTTTGTCTGCCCCGAAGAAAATAATGTCGCCATTTTCCGCGCCAGTTCGCGCAATAATTTCTTTCAACGCGTTTTCAGACAAAAATTTGACGATTGGGCTTTGTAAGCCGCTATTTTCGCCATTAGACAAATTGGTCACATCGTTGACTTTGATGTACGCCAAACCTTTTGCGCCGTAAATACCCACAAATTGCGTGTATTCGTCAATTTCTTTGCGGCTAAATTTTGCGCCATTTGGCACACGCAATGCCACCACACGACCATTTTTCATGTCTGCTGCGCCACGGAAGACTTTAAACTCTTCGGTTTTCATCAAATCAGTTAATTCGGTAAATTTCAACGAGATACGCATATCGGGTTTGTCCGAACCGTAGTAGAACATCGCATCTGAATATTGCATACGAGGAAAATCACCCAAATCCACGCCTAGTGCATCTTTGAAAACTTGTTTCGCCATGCCCTCGGTAATGTCCATGATTTCGTTTTCAGTCAAAAACGAAGTTTCCAAGTCAATTTGCGTGAATTCAGGCTGCCTATCCGCGCGCAAATCTTCATCACGGAAACACTTGGTGATTTGGTAATAACGGTCAAAACCCGCCACCATCAATAATTGTTTGAATAATTGTGGCGATTGCGGCAATGCGAAAAATTCGCCAGCATGAACGCGACTTGGCACAAGATAATCACGCGCACCTTCGGGCGTAGAGCGTGTCAACATCGGGGTTTCAATGTCAATAAAGCCTTGCGCGTCCAAATAACGGCGCACACCCATCGCAACTTGATAACGCAATTTTAAATTACGCTGCATATATGGACGGCGTAAGTCAATCACGCGGTTTTGTAAACGCACGGTTTCGCTGATGTTTTCTTCATCAATTTGGAAAGGAGGCGTAGCAGCTGTATTCAAAATTTCAATTTCTTTGGCGAGAATTTCAATTTTGCCTGAAATCATTTTGTCGTTGGTTGTACCTTCTGGACGGTTACGCACGCGCCCTGTGATGCTCAACACAAATTCGCTGCGCGCACTATCCGCTAATTTGAATGCTTCGGGCGTATCGGGGTCAATCACGACTTGTACCATGCCTTCGCGGTCGCGCAAGTCAATAAAAATCACACCGCCATGGTCGCGGCGGCGGTGTACCCAACCTTTTACGGTTACGGTTTGGTCTAAATATTGTTCGTTGATTAGACCGCAATAGTTTGTACGCATATTGTTATTTCCTTGTTTTACAATAGTGTTTCTAATTTAAAAATGAGTTTCAGGCTGCCTGAAATGATTATTCAGTATGTTCTTTATGCCATTCGTTTTTTAAAAAATCCAATTCTGCTGCATTGGGTTTCCCATAAACATAAGTTTGACTGGGTTTGTTTGCAACATATTCATCGTCATCATACACAACGTGATAGGCGACCATACGCTGTTTATCACTCAGAATAAGAATATACATTCTATTTGCACCACAATTATGCGGCTGACACATGGTTGTGTAATAGTATTTTTTATGATTAACTAAAACCTCTTCCAAAGGTGGCATGGGACCTGCCATTTTACGCACCCAATTATGCATGGGAATTTTGGGCGCATGTTTGCCAATTTGTTCATGCCAACGTTGTTTAAATGCAGCCTGTTTATACCAGTCAAACAGAAAAACTTCCTCACCTTTGCCGTTACGCAACGTTTTGTCTACCTCAACCGCCATAGGCTTTTCTGCCATTGCTGCTATGGGCAACCATAATGTGATGAATAATGTAATAATCTTTTTCATATATTCTTAATTCTTTCAGGCTGCCTGAAAAAAATCCTTATTCAAAATTTCGTCAATTGTCCAAATGGGTTGTAGTGGCAAGGTTTTGATACCTGTTTCATTTTGCGCTTGTTGTGTGCCACGTTGCCATGCTTTGTTGAACCATTCGGTGTCGTCAAAATGATTGCGCAGGCTGGGAGAATCTTCCAGTAAATCAGTAATTTCTTGGCGTTGGTCAATAATGGTTCTGCGCCAACTATTGCCTTGATAGGTCGGCTGAAATTCCCATTTTAACAAGTGAGCAATTAAAATGCCCATGCGGCGGAGTAATTCACGGTGTTCTTTTCGGCTCATGGCTTGCATTTCTTCAATGAGATTTTCAATGTCCAATTCGTGCAGATTGCCTGCCTGAAGCAGGGCAGCTTGTTGTTCTGCCCAAGCAGCCAGGTCTTGATGATAAGAAACTTTTTGCATGATTTAGTCCTTTTCAGGCAGCATTTTGTGTTTCAACGGCAATTCATCGGGCATCACCATGCCCAGCGAAATCACATATTTCAAGGCTTCATCCACCGTCATATCTAGCTCACGAATATCAGATTGGCGCACCATAATATAATAACCACCTGTTGGATTTGGTGTGGTTGGCACATAGACCGATACATAATCTGTTGGTTCAGGTAACACATTGGATACGGATTGTGGCACGCTGCCTGATACAAACGCAATTGTCCAAATATTGGGTTGTGGAAACGGCACTAAAACGGGGGTTTTGAACGACCGCGAATTATCCGACAACAAACTTTCCGACACCTTCTTTACGCTAGAATAAATGGATTTGACTACGGGAATGCGTCCTAATAAAGAATCCCAGCCTTCTAAAAATTTGCGTCCCAAAACATTGGCCGCCAGCACGCCTGTGATAAATAAAGCCAATACAGCCAAGACAAAACCCGCACCTGGTATATGAAAACCTAAATACGTTTCAGGTTGCCATTGCTTGGGTATGAGATTAATTAATTTGTCAGTAGTGGTAATAATATAATCAACAATCCAAATGGTTACGGTTATGGGCAACCATACCAGCAGACCCGTAATCATATATCTTTTTAGGCACTTAGCTATGCCATTATTCTTTGTTGATTCTGCCATAAAGTCTTGTGTGTGATAAAAATGAAAAATAGCGTATTATACAATACGTAAATTATCTTATGGGAGTGAATGACACTTAGAGTGTGTGGTTTTTATCCATGATAAATCAATATTCTGCTAATCATCATTTATGTTTATGTTTAACGAAGTAATTCATTGGTGATTTTTTGTAATAATGCCAAACGTTCTGGATCTATCACCCCTTGTGCAGCGGCGGTTTTAAAAACACAATGCGGCTCAGCGCGATGGGTGCAATTGTGAAAGCGACACTGCCCTATTAAATGACGCAAATCAGGGAAATATTCAGGCAAATGCATTGCTTGTAAATGATGCAAACCAAATTCTTGTAAGCCTGGGCTATCAATTAATTTTGTTTCTTTATCTAAATCATATAATTGTGCGTGCGTGGTCGTATGTTTACCTGAATCTAACGCCAAAGAAATCTCGTTGGTTCGTGCCAACTCATCACCCAATAAGGCATTGGTCAGTGTAGATTTACCCATGCCACTTTGTCCCAACATAATATTGGTCTGCCCATGTAAAATCGGACGTAAGACTTCTGCATCAAACAAAGCAGATAAAGACAATAGCTGATAACCCATATCAACATAGGGTGATAAAGCATGATACAAAGATTCTGCTTGGTCTAAATCGCTTTTATTTAGCACAATCACGGGGTGAATATCGCCTGCTTCGGCTGCAATTAATGCACGCTGTAACAACACCAAGCTTGGCGTAGGAACAGGTGCTAGCACAATCAACATTTGCGTAACATTAGCAGCAATCAATTTAGTTTTATACGCATCTTGACGATACAATAAACTTTGACGCGGTATTAACCCCTCAATGACTGCTTGTTTGAGATTAATTTGCTGAATCTTAACCCAATCACCACAAGCAAAATCAGTACGCTTACCACGAGTATTGGCTTCAAAAGTTTGACTATCAGTACGCACAATATAGCGGCGACCATAACTAGCAATGATTTGTGCAATATATTGCATCGGTTATATTCTCATCAGTTAATGGCATCGTGAATAAGATGAAATGCCTCATCAAACCATGCTTGTGCTATTTGATTCACTTCTTCTATCCCCTGCTTTTTTAGGCTAGAAAACAGTTGTACCGAAACCGATTGTCGCCTCATAAATGGCTGCAAGGCTTTTTTAACTTGAGCCAAAGTCTTAATTTGTTCATTTTTAGATAACTTATCCGCTTTGGATAACAAAATATGTACGGGTCGCTCTGTTAAGGCAAAAAAATCTAACATTTGAATGTCTAACGGTTTTAACGGATGGCGCACATCCATAATTAAAATCAAACCTATCAATTGTTGACGCGTTTGTAAATAATGGCCCAATAATTTTACCCAATGCTCACGAATCGCTTCTGGCACTTGTGCATAACCATAGCCTGGCAAATCTACCATAAAACCATGATTGGTTAATTCAAAAAAATTAATATGTTGCGTACGCCCTGGTGTCTTGGAAACATACGCCAAGCGTACATGATTACATAATGTATTAATGGCACTGGATTTACCCGCATTACTTCTCCCAACAAAAGCAATTTCTGCAGAGGTATTGGGCAAATCTTTTAAATGGTTCACTGTAGTAAAAAAAGTGGCGTTTTGAAATAAGTTCATTATTTGGTAAAATTACGTTAAGTTGATTTTTTTCGTTTCATTAGTATAACGCATTCATATCTAAGCTGTGGAAAAGTTTGCGTTTAGGCAAGGTTTATTCTCTATCCACAGTGGTAAAATTGTGTGAGTTTAGTATAAAATATCCCGTTTGAAAAAGTGTTGCGGCTCAAAACTTGCCGCCATAATAATTAGTCAGGAGCATTTTCCATGAAACAATTCGCAATTTTGGCGGCGTTATGGGCAAGCAGTGTTGTTTTTGCTGCCCCTGCCGATTTAGCAAAAGGCAAACAGGTCGCTGAATCTATTTGTGGCGCATGTCATGCTGCCGATGGTAACAGTGGCATTGCCATGTATCCCAAACTCTCTGGTCAACATCCAGAATATTTGCTAAAACAAACCTTAGACATCAAAGCAGGTACACGCAGCAACGGTGCCTCTGGTGCCATGAAACCCATGGTACAAAATTTGAGTGAAAACGACATTCGTAACGTATCCGCCTATTATGCCAAACAATTCCCCAAAGCAGGCGAAGCTGATCCTAAACAAAACCCTGATTTAGGTGCAAAAATTTACCGTGGCGGTATTGCTGATAAAAAAGTTCCTGCGTGTATGTCTTGTCATGGCCCCAGTGGTGCAGGTGTAGCGGGGGGCGGTACGGCTATTTCTGCTTACCCACGTATTGCAGGGCAACACAGCACCTATGTAGCAGAACAACTCAAATCTTATGCTAAAGGTGAACGCACCAGTCCCAACAATATGATGGAAGACATCGCTTCTCGCATGAGTGAGGAAGAAATCAAAGCAGTAAGCAACTTTATTCAGGGTTTGCGATAAATCAAAAATTAAAGGGGCGCTTAATGCGTCCCTTTGGTGATTATTTATTCTCTTCTTCGCTATTGGCTTGATAATCCATAATTGCCAAACCATCTAATGAACCACCTTCACCAGCAGTCATATTTTTCTTACTATTCAAACGAATTTGTAAACGTAAATCATTAACTGAATCAGCATTTTTCAATGCATCATCTAAACTAATCATATCGTTCTCATATAAATCAAATAATGCTTGGTCAAAGGTCTGCATACCTAAATCACGTGATTTAGCCATAATTTCTTTAATACCATGCACTTCACCATTCAAAATCAATTCAGAAATTAAGGGTGAATTGAGCAAAATTTCTACTGCTGCTGCACGTCCCTTGCCTGCTTTTTTAGGAATCAAACGTTGTGAAATAAAACCTTTTAAATTGAGCGACAAATCAGTCAGCAATTGCGTACGGCGCTCTTCAGGGAAAAAGTTAATAATACGGTCTAAAGCTTGATTCGAATTATTGGCATGTAAGGTAGCCATACATAAATGGCCCGTCTCGGCAAACGCCAAAGCATAGTCCATGGTTTCACGATCACGAATCTCACCAATCAAAATGACATCGGGGGCTTGGCGCAAAGTATTTTTTAGCGCAGCAAACCAGTTTTGTGTATCCACACCCACTTCACGTTGCGAAATAATACAGTTTTTATGCGGATGCACATATTCAATCGGATCTTCAATCGTGATAATATGCCCATTGCTGTTTTCATTACGATAATCAATCATCGCCGCCAATGATGTAGATTTACCCGAACCCGTACCACCCACAAAAATGACCAAACCACGCTTTTCCATCACCACTTCTTTTAACACAGGGGGCAAATTAAGGTTTTCAAATTTTGGGATATCACTGGTAATGACACGACACACCAATGCAGCAGCACCACGTTGTATCATGGCATTAATACGAAAACGTGACACGCCAGCCAAACTAATCGCAAAATTACATTCATTAGTTTCAAAAAATTCTTCTGCTTGCTTATCGTCCATAATAGAACGGGCAATTTGTTGTGTATGTTCTGCCGTCAATGGCTTATCATTGAGTTTAGTTAGCTTGCCATCTAATTTCATGGCGGGCGGATAACCTGCAGTAATAAATAAATCAGAGCCTTTATTTTGCACCATATAGGTTAATAGATTGTGAATGAACTTTTTCATCTCTTCATTCACTGGAGGAATGTTTGCCATATAGATTTTCCTAAATCTTTAGAGTAAAAACACGATTTTACCGTTTTCACTACAAGTAAAAAAGTGTTGCTCAAACAAAAAATCAAGCCAATAACCATACAATTTTTTTAACAAATGGTTTAAATAGAGCTATGATATTAATACAGAGATAAAAATAATATAGATGTATCATCAATATACGCTTCGTTACTGTCGTGTTTAGATACATTTTCCGACACCAAGGCAATAGATGTTGCCAGACCAAAACACAAAGGGAAATATTATGCAAACTACACTTGTATTGGATAAAACCGACTTAAAAATTCTGCATGTGTTACAAGAAAATGGGCGCTTGAGTAACGTTGAATTATCTGAACGCGTGGCACTCTCACCCTCACCTTGCCTAAGACGGCTCAAACAATTGGAAGACACGGGGGTAATTCGCCATTACGTTGCACTACTTTCTCCTCAGGCTTTAGGGTTGGGTTTACAAGCATTCATTCACGTTAGCACCAACAAATCACCCAAGGCACGCTTGGAATTTGAATCTGCAATACAAAACTGGCCAGAAGTATTGAGCTGTTTTGCGCTAACAGGAGAAGCTGATTATTTATTGCATACTTTTTTTGCGGACATAAATGCCTTTTCACATTTTGTGTTAAATGTTCTACTTTCTCATGCCTACGTATTAGACGCAAAATCCAGTTTTGTTTTAAAAGAAATAAAAAATACCACAGCCTTACCTTTGCCACACTGGTAAAACTCTATCTTATTTTTCCATAAATATGCGTTATGCCACGTATCACGCTCATCATCTCCATATTCATGGTTTTATTTACTCTAATTTAGATACAACTAAAGGACGTGTTCAACACGTCCTTATTATTAAGCCATGCACAACATAACGCATGCGTATGGTAAAAAATTAACTCAGTTGCGCAAATACATGCTGAACAATTTGTCCAATCTCGATATGGTGTGTTACGCCATCACGACGGCACGTATATTCCACCTTGCCTTCTCCCAAACCACGCTCACCAATTGCGATTCGATAGGGGATACCTAATAATTCACTATCATTAAGCAACACACCTGCACGTTCATCGCGATCATCAAGTAACACATCTATGCCCGCATTTTGCAAATCGGTATAGAGTTTATCTGCAGCTTGACGCACGATATCGGATTTTTTGTAATTCATCGGTACAATCACTGCCGTAAAAGGTGACATGGCATCAGTCCAAATAATACCACGTTCATCATGATTTTGTTCAATGGCAGCGGCAATCACTCGCGTAATACCAATGCCATAACAACCCATTTCCATAACTTGTGCTTTACCATTACTATCTAAAAAAGTTGCCTTCATTGCTTGAGTGTATTTATCACGCAACTGAAACACATGCCCCACTTCTATGCCACGCACCAATTTCAGCACACCTTGACCACAAGGACTGGGATCACCTTCTACCACATTACGTAAATCCACAAACTCAGGTTCACTACTATCACGCCCAAAATTAAAGCCAGTATAGTGATAATCATCTTGGTTTGCGCCAATCACCCAATCGGCCCCTTTTTCTGTAGCAAAATCGGCATAAACCTTACCTTTAAAGCCAACTGGCCCTAACGAACCACCATTAGCACCAAATTGTGCGATGATTTGATCCGGCTGTGCCATAGTAAGCGGTGATTTTACACCCGCCAATTTTTCTGCCTTAATCTCATTAAATTCATGATCACCACGCAAAAGCAATAAGACGATTTCCCCTTCATTTTCACCTTCTACCACAATGGATTTGAGCGTATTCTCAATAGGAATATTCAAAAATTGAATCAATGAATCAATGGTTTTAACACTAGGTGTATGAACTTTGGTTAATGCTTGACTGGCTAAAGCACGTTCTTTTGTCAAACGTAAAGTTTGTGCCAATTCAATATTGGCAGCATAGTCTGATGAATCGCTATATGCAATCACATCTTCACCGCTTTCTGCCAATACTTGAAATTCATGCGAACCTGTACCACCAATACTGCCCGTATCTGCTGCCACAGGTCGAAAATTCAAACCCAATCGCGTGAATATACGACTGTATGCATCATACATCGCTTGATAGGTGTGTTGCAAAGATTCAAAATTAGCATGAAAAGAATACGCATCTTTCATCACAAATTCACGCGCACGCATTACACCAAAACGTGGACGAATTTCATCACGAAATTTAGTTTGGATGTGATAGAAATTTTTGGGTAACTGTTTGTAACTGGTAATTTCACGGCGTACGATATCAGTAATCATCTCTTCACAAGTGGGACTCATACAAAAATCAGCATCTTTGCGATCTTTAATACGCAATAATTCTTTGCCATAAAATTCCCAACGCCCACTTTCTTGCCATAATTCTGCAGATTGAATGACAGGCATAAGTAGCTCTATGCTACCTGCGCGATTCATCTCTTCTCGAACAATGGCCTCCACTTTGCGCAATACCCGCAAACCCATTGGCATCCATGTGTATAAACCCGAGGCATTAGCTTTAATTAAACCTGCACGCAACATGAGCTGATGACTGGGCAAACTAGCATCTGCTGGGGCTTGCTTGAATGTGATGATAAAAAACTGACTGGCTCTCATAAATTATCCTTTACTGTTCTTCAAACCCTGTAATTTCCAAACCAAAACCCGTCAAACCATTAATTGCAGAAGGCGTACCTAAAACACGCATTTTATTAACATTTAAGCCTGCCAAAATTTGCGCACCCACCCCATAGGTTTTTCTGTCCCATTTTTTAACTTGAAAACTATTTTTTGGCAAAGTGCGTTCCAATAAAGCCGCACCATCTTCCGTACGATGTAAAAGAATAATCACACCACTGCTGGCTTGCTGTATACGTTGCATAGCTTGAGGTAATGTCCAAGAATGATTAGGGTCAGCTTGAATAAAATCCATCACACTAAATGGTTCATGTACACGCACCAAAGTTTCATCGGCTTCTTTTGGATTGCCTTTAACCAGTGCCAAATGTGTATCACCTGTCAGTTTATCTACATAAACATGTTGACGGAATTCTCCCCAGGGTGTCTGCACCAGTGTATCACCCATCTCTTCCAACAAACTTTCTGTACGACTACGGTATTCAATCATATCGGCAATTGTGCCAATTTTTAAACCATGTTGTTGAGCAAATTGCATCAGTTCTGGCATACGTGCCATTGTGCCATCATCATTTAAGATCTCACAAATCACTCCCGCGCCTGCCAAGCCCGCCATTTTTGCCAAATCCACTGCTGCTTCAGTATGTCCTGCACGCACCAAAACTCCCCCTTTTTGTGCGCGTAAAGGAAAAATATGCCCAGGTTGCACAATATCTTGCGGCTGCACATTTGCCGCCACAGCCGTTTTAATCGTATGCGCCCGATCAGCAGCAGAAATACCAGTACTGATTCCGTTTGCCGCTTCAATTGAAACGGTAAAATTCGTGCCATATTGTGCGCCATTGTGTTGGGTCATCATGGGTAAACCCAATTTATCTATCAACGCGTTTTCCATAGGCAAACATACCAAGCCACGCGCATTTTTAATCATAAAATTAATGGCTTCGGGGGTGACAAATTGTGCAGCAATCACTAAATCGCCTTCATTTTCACGGTCTTCTGCATCAGTGATGATCACCATTTTACCCGCTTGAATATCGGCAATAATCTCTGGAATAGGAGAAATATGCATGATGTTTCCTTACTGAATCTATGCCACATCGGCACGTGTGGTAATAACTTTATCAATCAAACCATATTCCATGGCTTCTTGTGCTGACATAAAATTATCACGATCAGTATCACGCTCAATTTCTGTCATACTTTTACCTGTATGTTCTGCTAACATTTGATTGAGTTTTTCTTTTAATTTTAATAATTCACGCGCATGAATTTCAATATCAGACGCTTGACCACCCAAACCGCCACTAATCAAAGGTTGATGAATCATGATACGGCTATTGGGCAAAGCAAAACGCTTGCCTTGAGTACCTGCAGACAACAAAAATGCGCCCATACTTGCAGCTTGTCCCAAGCACAATGTTTGTACATCAGGTTTAATAAATTTCATCGTATCATAAATGCTCATGCCTGCAGTAACACTGCCCCCTGGGCTATTGATATAAAAATAGATGTCTTTATCTGGATTTTCGCTTTCCAAAAACAATAATTGCGCCACCACCAAATTAGCTGTGTGATCATCCACAGGGCCGACTAAAAAAATAATGCGTTCCTTGAGTAAACGTGAATAAATATCAAATGCACGTTCACCACGCCCACTTTGCTCAATAACCGTTGGAATGAGTGTATTATTTTGAATATCCATAATATATCCTTGATTTAAATAAAAAAGCACCAAATCGGCGTTTGGTGCTTTGTGGTGTGAATTAAGCGTTTGCGCCCATGACTTCTTCAAAGCTTAATGCTTTTTCTGTTACTTTGGCTTTGCTTAACACAAAAGCGACAACATTAGCTTCATCGGCCAAATTGGTTGGGCCGCTTAAGCGACTCGGTTCAGCATAATACCAATCAATCACTTCTTGTGGATCTTCATAGCTATCGGCAAAACCTTCTATTATGGTTTTCACTTGTTCTTCGGTTGCTTCTAATTTATTTTCTTTAATGATTACAGGCAACAACAAACCTAAAGCCACACGTTGTTTCGCTTGATCTATAAACATATCCAAAGGCAAATCAAGTTTTTTAACATCTAAGCCTTGCTCTGCAAAATCATGTTTCATTTTATCAGCCAAACGTTCTGCTTCTTGATTCACAAAAGCTTCAGGCAAATCAAACGGATGTGCTTGATATAATGCTTGCATTACAGCATCAGTATTTTTCGCATCAACTCGACGTTTCACTTCACGTGCCACATTTTTTTTCACTTCTTCGCGCATTTTTGCCACATCACCATCTTCAATACCTAAAGATTTTGCAAATGCTTCATCCACTTCAGGTAATTCAGGTGCAGCCACATTATGTAAAGTAATCGTGAAGATAGCCGTTTTACCTGCTACTTCTTTACCATGATATTCTTCAGGAAAATGCACGGTTACATCCTTACTTTCCCCTTCCTTCATGCCCACGATACCTGTTTCAAACTCAGGCAACATTTGACCTTTACCCAATACAAAAGGATAATTTTTAGATGCCCCACCTTCAAACACCTTACCATCAATTTTACCTTCAAAATCAATGATAACACGATCTCCCTCTTGTGCAGCACGTTCTACACGATTAAAGCGTGTACGCTGTTGACGTAAGATATTAATAGTATTATCAATTTCTTTGTCATCTACTTGTGCGCTCACTTTTTCAATTTCTAAAGTAGACAGATCAGCCACTTTGATATCAGGTATTGCTTCATAAATAAAAGCAACTTTAAAACTTTCTGGATCATCTTGTGTTTCAACAGGTTTAATCTCTAGTATAGATGCGACAGATAAATTTTGTTCTTTTGCTAAAGAGTAGAATCCTTCTTGAGCCAAATCATTTAAAACTTCATTTTGTGCATTTTCACCGTACATAGAAGCCACCATTTTTAAAGGTGCTTTACCTGGACGAAAACCAGATATACGTGCATTTTTTTGTATTTTTCTCAGTTTTTTATCAGTAGCTTCATTAATTGCCAACCAAGACAAAGATACAACTACTTTATGTTTTACACCATCTAATTTTTCAACTACGCTCATTTCTATCTCTTTCTGTTGAGAGATACCAAGTTATCTCTTGATACTAAAAAGGTTAAATTAAACTGTGAAGTTTAACACAATTCTGTTCTTTAAACAGCCTAAAAACGTTAAAATTACTCCATGATTATTGATAAGATTAAAACCTATTATGTTGAGTTATCGCCATGCTTTTCACGCAGGTAATCATGCCGATGTGTTAAAGCACCTAATTTTATTTTTAATTTTGCGCTATTTTAATCAAAAGGATAAGCCTTATTGGTATATCGATACCCATAGTGGCACAGGTGTGTATGATTTGAGTGATGCGTTTGCCTCTAAAATTGGTGAATACCAACAAGGCATTGCGCGTTTATATCAGGCGGATTCTTTATCATCACATTTAACTGATTTTGTAGCACACAGCCGTGCAATATTGCCTGAGCCTTTATATGCTGGTTCACCTTATTGGGCACAAAGTTTATTGCGTGATGATGATAAAATGCGTTTATTTGAACTACATCCAAGCGATTTTCCATTATTACTCAATAATATACGTCAAACATCAGTATATAAACGCACGATAATAAAACAAGAAGATGGTTTTAAGGGGCTGTTAGCTTTATTGCCACCTGCTACACGCCGTGCTGTGATTTTAATAGATCCACCTTATGAACAAAAACAGGACTATATCCAAGTAGTGCATATTCTTAAAGAATCACTCAAACGCTTTGCACAGGGTTGTTATATGGTTTGGTTTCCTTGTTTAAGTCGTATTGAAAGCCAAAACCTCCCTCAACAATTATGTAAAATTGCACCTAATAATTATTTATTAGCGCAATTACATGTCCATACACCCCGCACCAATGGTTTAGGTATGCATGGTAGTGGTATGTTTATCATCAATCCGCCCTATGTTTTAGCACAACAATTACAAGAAACATTGCCCGAGTTAACACGCATTTTGGCACAAGATAAAGGCGCAAAATTTGAGTTGAATTGCCATATGGCTTAAAAACTGAGGGGGCAATCAACCACCACTTTTAAACTCATCTAAAAAATTTTGTAACATTTGATGCCCGTGTTCAGTCAATAAACCTTCTGGGTGAAATTGCACGCCTTCTATTGGATAATCACGGTGGCGTATGCCCATAATTTCGCCCTCTTCTGTCCAAGCGGTAATGCACAAATGTTCGGGTAAACTCTCACGTTCAATCACTAAACTGTGATAGCGCGTGCAAATCACAGGATTGGGTAAATCTTTAAATACACCTTCGCTAGTATGAAAGACGGGAGACGTTTTGCCATGCATGAGTGTTTTAGCACGCACCACTTTACCACCAAATGCTTCACCTATGGTTTGATGCCCTAGACATACACCCAAAATCGGAATTTTGCCAGCAAAATGCCGCATCGCAGCCACAGAAATTCCAGCTTCTTTGGGTGAACAAGGACCTGGTCCAATCACCAAATATTGGGGTTGCAAAGCTGCAATTTCATCTAAGCTGATCTCATCGTTGCAACAGACTTGAACCTCTTGTCCCAACTGCCCTAAATATTGCACGATATTATAAGTAAAACTGTCGTAATTATCTAAAAATAAAAGCATATTTTAATCTTTCTATGATTGGGTAGAGGTATTTTAACCACTACCCAAAATGGCTTAACGCGTTACCGGTTTGTAACGGATACGTTTCGGTTTTGCGCCCTCTTCGCCCAAACGGCGTTTCTTATCGGCTTCGTATTCCTGATAGTTGCCGTCAAAGAACACCCATTTAGAGTCGCCTTCACAAGCCAAGATATGCGTAGCGATACGGTCGAGGAACCAGCGGTCGTGCGAAATCACCATCACGCTGCCGGCAAATTCCA
>CAKARD010000018.1 GCA_916720425.1 uncultured Kingella sp.
AAACACTGGTGTTATCTTTAGATCAGCAAATGCAACGTTTAGCTTATGATCAGTTATCTTTAGCAGTTAAAAAGTACAATGCTCGGGCAGGTGGTGCAGTGGTCTTAGATGCTCAAACGGGTGAAGTATTAGCAATGGTGGGCTTGCCTGATTATGATGCAAATTTTTATCAAAGCTATCCAAAAGAAAATTATCACGATTTTTCAGTGAGCGTAAACTTGGAACCAGGTTCGGTGATGAAACCATTCATTGTGGCCAAAGCCATAGATGATGGAAAAATTGGGCGCAATACGCTATTTAATACTAAGCCTTATAAAATTGGAACCAAGCTGATTCAAGATACACATGTTTATCCTTCATTAACCACAGAAGGCGTATTGCAAAAATCATCTAATGTGGGCGTAAGCCGCATCGCGTTATTGTATAGTAATCAAGAATTATTTGATTATTATAGTAAAATTGGTTTGGGTAAAAAAACGCAGTCGGGTGCACCTGGTGAACAATATGCACGGATTCGTCCTGCTAGCCAGTGGGGTAAATTGGATAAAGCAGTGATGTCTTATGGTTATGGCATAAATGCAAATTTATTACAATTGGCACAAGGTTATACCATTTTTACGACTAATGGCAGATTGATGCCTGCTACGATTTTTAAAACGGATCATGTTAATGGGGGCATTGAAGTCATCAAGCCTGAAACAGCACGATTAATGCGTGAAATGATGATCAGTATTACCAAAAAAGGTGGTACAGGGCAAGCGGGTGCCATTGCTGGCTATGATGTTGCTGCAAAAACAGGTACCGCACGCAAAGCAGGTCAGGGGGGATATGGCAAAAACGGTTATCGTGCTAGTTTTGTAGGCTTTGCACCTGCACAAAATCCGCGTTTAATTGTGGCTGTAACGATAGATGAGCCTAAAGGGCATGGTTTTTATGGAGGGGTGGTTGCCGCACCTGCTTTTCGTGAAATTATGGCCGGTAGCCTAAAACTATTAAATGTTAGTCCTACTTATCCTGAAGAGTTAACTGTAGCAAAAAAATAGTTATTACTAATTGATTTTAAACATAAAATAATAGAGAGAAATCATATGTTCAGCCAAAAAGCAGCCCCTCGTGATGCCACTTTGCCTCCACTACTATGCATCGTTACGCCTGAGCAAACATTGCAATCAGATAGTCGCAAAGTCAAAGCAGGTGACGTATTTGTGGCATGTCGTGGTGAGTATACCGATGGACGCAATTATATTGAAGCGGCGATAGAACGTGGGGCAAGCTTTATATTTTGGGATGATGATGGCAAATTCATTTGGCAGGATAAATGGAAAATTGCCAATCAAGGAATTAAAGATTTGACTCAACGCGCTGGAATTTTGGCTGCTGTGGCTTATGATCAGATTGCGCGTGATTTAAATATTATTGGTGTCACAGGAACCAATGGTAAAACCTCTGTAACGCAATGGTTGGCGCAAGCAATAGATATTTTGGAACAACAAAAGTCGTGTGCCATTATTGGTACAGTGGGTAATGGTTTTTTTGGGCAATTGCAAGAAGCAACGCACACCACGCCAGAACCAGTTACAGTGCAAACACTGTTACGTGATTTTGCCCGCTTGGGTGCAAAGAGCATTGCTATGGAAGTTTCAAGCCATGGTTTGGATCAATATCGGGTTAACGGCGTACCTTTTCGCACAGCCGTGTTTACCAATTTGACTCGTGATCATTTGGATTATCATCATGGTATGGCACATTATGGTGCAACCAAAGCACGTTTATTTTTTTGGCAAGATTTACAATATGCCATTATCAATATAGATGATGAATTTGGCAGACAGTTAGCAGAACAGGTGCGTCAAGAATGCCCTCATGTTACGGTTTACACCTATGGTTTTTCGTCCGATGCCAATGTTAAAGTGGTACATTTCCAAGCTAATGCACAAGGTATGTTTGTGCATTTGGATACCCCATGGGGTAAAGGTGAGGCGCAAACTCAATTATTAGGGCGTTTTAATGCGCAAAATTTTGCAGCAACATTGGCGGTTCTGTGTGTTAGTGGTTATTCATTAAGCGATGCTTTAAGTGCCTTATCTAAAATTCGTCCAGCTATAGGACGCATGGATTGCATTATCCAAGCCAATCAACCTTTAGTGGTTGTAGATTATGCACATACACCTGATGCGCTGGAAAAAGCCTTGTTAACTTTGCGTGAAATCCAAACAGCCGATAGCCAATTATGGTGTGTGTTTGGTTGTGGCGGTAATCGCGATCGTGGCAAACGGCCCATTATGGGCGCAGTGGTAGCGCAAGGTGCAGATAAAGTTGTTATTACCAGTGATAATCCACGTATGGAGCAACCGCAAGCAATCATTGCCGATATTCTTCCTGCTGTGCCTCATCCCGTTTTGGTAGAAAGTGATCGCAAAAAAGCCATAGAGCAAGCCATAGAGCAAGCTAAAGCCAATGATATTATCCTCATTGCGGGAAAAGGACACGAAACCTATCAAGATATTGCAGGTAGAAAAACACATTTTTCAGATTTTGAAGTAGCACAAGAAGCATTGCGAAAACGAGTAGTAACACAATGAATAGTCTAGATTTAAATTTTATTTGTCAAACCTTAGCTTTAGCTTTGCCATATAACAATACACCTATTGAGCGCGTGATTATTGACAGCCGCCAAGTTCAAGCGGGTGATTTGTTTATTGCTTTGATAGGCCAAAAGCATGATGCGCATGATTTTGTAGCAGACGTTCTGGCAAAGGGTGCATACGCCGTAGTTTCTCGCGCTGACTTTGCTGATATACCACAATGCTTATACGTACCTAACACCTTGATGGCATTGCAACAATTATCTAAAGCTTGGCGTGAAAAAATGAACCCCATTGTATTAGCAATGACTGGTTCTAGTGGCAAAACTTCAGTAAAAGAAATGCTAACAACCATTTTGCGTCATACTTTTGGAACTGATGCGGTATTGGCAACTCAAGGAAACCTTAACAACCACATTGGTTTGCCGTTAACCTTATTGAATTTGCGCCCACAGCATCGTTATGCCGTGCTTGAAATGGGTATGAATCATTTTGGAGAATTAGCGTGTTTAACTCAAATAGCACAACCTAATATTGCGTTGGTAAACAATGTATTACGTGCACATATTGGTTGTGGTTTTAATGGTGTAGCAGATATTGCTCGCGCTAAAAGCGAGATTTATCAAGGATTAAAAACCGATGGTCTTGCTATTTTACCTTGTGAAGATGCGCATTATGATATTTTGCAACAAGCAGCAAAAAAATTTAAACAGTGTACTTTTGGCATAAAACAGGGTGAGGTGCATGCAGAAAACAGCGTTCTATCACCACAATCCAGCCATTTTGATTTATGTTATCAAAAACAAAAGCAAGCCATTTATCTGCCTGTGGCGGGGCAACACAATATTGCTAATGCTTGCGCAGCCAGTGCTTTAGCATTGAGCGTGGGTGTAAGTTTGGCGGATATTGCTCAAGGTTTGGCACAATTTATCAATATTAAAGGGCGATTGCAATATAAAACAGGCATAAAGAATACCCAAATCTTAGATGATACTTATAATGCCAATCCCGACAGCATGAAAGCTGCCTTAGATGTATTGGCAACTTTTCCAGCACCCCGTATTTTTGTGATGGGAGACATGGGGGAGTTGGGTGAGAAAGAAGCGCAAGATTTGCATGAAGAAGTGGGTCAATATGCCCGTGATTTGGGTATTGAGTACGCTTACTTTGTTGGTGAAAATAGTGTGTATGCTGCTGAAGTATTTGGTGCATCAGGCTTATGGTTTGTGGATAAAGATCCATTGATCCAAGTTTTGCAACATCATTTACCCGAACATTCAAGTGTATTGGTTAAAGGATCGCGTTTTATGCAGATGGAAGAAGTTGTAAACGCACTGGTACAAATTTAAAATTTTAATAAGGAACATGCTAATGTTGTTATGGTTAGCTCATTTGAGTGATTGGATTTCTGCACTCAATATTTTTCAATACACGACTTTTCGCGCATTAATGGCGGCATTAACCGCATTTCTGTTTTCACTTATGTTGGGACCTTGGACAATACGTAAACTCACTGAACTAAAAATTGGACAGGCTGTGCGTACTGATGGCCCTAAAACACATTTAGCCAAAAATGGTACGCCAACTATGGGTGGGGCATTAATTTTAACAGCCATTACCATTGCCACTCTATTATGGGCAAATTTAACCAATCTTTATATTTGGATATTGTTAGCAGTATTATTGAGTACGGGAGCATTGGGTTTTTATGATGATTGGCGCAAAGTCGTTTATAAAGATCCCAATGGGGTGTCAGCAAAATTTAAAATTATTTGGCAAACCGTAGTGGCCTTGAGTGCGGGTTTAATCTTATTTTATGTCGCAAAGAATAACACTAATAATATTTTAATCGTTCCCTTTTTTAAACAAATTTCTTTGCCATTGGGCGTAGTAGGTTTTATGATTTTAACGTTTCTCACTATTGTGGGGACATCTAATGCGGTAAATTTAACAGATGGTTTAGATGGATTGGTTTCATTTCCTGTTATTTTGGTATCAGGAGGTTTGGGCATTTATGCCTATGTAATGGGACACACGCAATTTGCTAGTTATTTACAACTTCCCTATATTGCTGGGGCAAATGAAGTTGTGATTTTTTGTACAGCGATATGTGGCGCGTGTTTGGGTTTTTTGTGGTTTAATGTTGCGCCTGCCCAAGTATTTATGGGTGATGTTGGAGCACTATCTTTGGGTGCAGCATTGGCTACAGTAGCAGTGATTATTCGTCAAGAATTAATTTTGGTGATTATGGGTTTTTTATTTGTCGTAGAAGCTTTTTCCGTGATGGCGCAAGTAGCGTATTTTAAAAAAACGAAAAAACGTATATTTTTGATGGCACCCATACATCATCACTATGAACAAAAAGGTTGGAAAGAAACCCAAGTAGTGGGGCGTTTTTGGATTATTACTATAATTTGCGTATTAATTGGTTTGAGTGCTCTAAAAATTCGTTAGTTATTGACACGCGTTGCGCCGTGTATCACGCTTGTTTTCCTTTGTGGTTGCATATATTAGCGTGATGCGTGGCGCAACGCGTTTTTACAGTTAAATCAAAAATCATGTTAGAAATTAAAGATATTACTTTGCAACGCGGTTTAAAAGTTCTATTGGATCAAGCGAATGCGATTATTCATCCACGTCAACGCGTAGGGTTGATTGGTAAAAATGGTACGGGAAAATCCAGTTTATTTGCTTTGATAAAAGGTCAAATTAATCAAGAAAAAGGAGAATTGAGCTTACCTCAGCATTGGCAAATTGCTAGTGTGGCGCAAGAAACCCCTGCTTTATCAATCAGTGCAATAGACTATGTATTACAAGGAGATACCAAGCTACAACAATTACATAGTAAATTGGCTCAAGCCGAAGCAGAAAATGACGGTGTAAAAATGGCACATTTACATAGTTGTTTGGATGAAATTGAGGCCTATACCGCTCCCGCTCGTGCTGCTAAATTGTTGAATGGTTTAGGATTCGAACAGCAACAATATTCTCACCCTGTATCATCTTTTTCAGGAGGGTGGCGTATGCGATTGAATTTAGCGCAAGCTTTGATGTGTCGTGCTGATTTATTATTGTTAGATGAACCCACTAATCATTTAGACTTAGAAACAGTATTGTGGTTAGAAAATTATTTACAAAATTTACCATGTACACAAATCATTATTTCGCATGATCGTGATTTTTTAAATAAAATTTGTACCCATACTTTAGAATTGAATCAGCAAAAACTCCATTTTTATGGTGGTAATTACGATTTTTATTTGAATGAACGTGCCGTCCGTTTGGCAAATCAGCAAGCTGCATATCAAAAACAACAAACACAAATTAAACATTTACAATCATTTATTGATCGTTTCAAGGCTAAAGCCAGCAAGGCCACTCAGGCGCAAAGTCGTATTAAAGCATTGGATAGATTAGAAAAAATTGCACCTGCACACATAGACAATGAATTTAATTTTGAATTTGTCGCACCCGTACATTTGCCTAATCCTTTGCTACGTTTAGATAAGGTATCATTGGGTTATGGTAATGAAAAAATTATACAATATATTGATTTCTCTATAGAAAATGGTGCGCGTTTGGGATTATTGGGCATAAATGGATCGGGAAAATCAACGTTGATTAAAGCCATTGCAGGTGAGCTGATGCCATTGAATGGACAGATTATTCGTTCAGATAAATTGAATATAGGCTATTTTGCACAACATCAATTAGAAGTATTACGTGATGATTGTAGTGCTGTGTGGCATATTCAAAAACTTTCTCCCGATGCTAAAGAATCGGATATTCGCCATTTTTTAGGTGGTTTTCTGTTTACGGGTGATAAAGCAATAGAAGCGATTGCACCATTTTCAGGTGGAGAAAAAGCGCGTTTAGCATTAGCAATGTTGGTTTGGCAAAAACCCAATTTATTATTGTTAGATGAACCGACAAATCATTTGGATTTGGATATGCGACATGCACTGACTATGGCGCTACAAAGCTTCGCAGGTGCCATGATATTGGTATCGCATGATCGCAGTTTGATTGAAGCGACAACAGATCAATTTTTATTGATTAATCAGGGTAAATTACAGCTGTTTGAGGGCGATTTAAACGATTATCGTGCATGGCGTTTGGCGCAAGAAGTAGAAAATAATTCAAATATATCGTCAAATCAAAGCATGAATCGTAAAGACACCAAACGGCAAGAAGCGCAAATGCGCCAAGAACGTACACGTAAAACGCGTCCAATAATGCAAAAAATTACGAGTATAGAAGAGCGGATGACTCAATACCAATCATTACAACAAGAATGTGATGATTTTTTGTCACAAGAGTGTGCTTATTTTCCCGAAAACAAATCACGTTTACAAGAAATATTGGCGCAAGCAACAACGGTTAAAGTAAAATTAAGTCAATTGGAAGAAGAATGGCTAATGGCGCAAGAAGATTTAGAAGCGATGCTTGCTGAAATTGAGGCGCAGTTTACTAGCGTATAATATGGAGAACTTTTAGAATGAAACAGTATTTATGGGGTATGATAATGGTGATTATGGTAAATCAAGTTATGGCAGAAGTTTATAGTTGTGGTCCAGGTTGCTATACTTCTAGTGCCAGTCGTGGCCATAGTCGGGCAGATTTGGGGCGAAAAATTGGTAGTTATACCAGTGCGCCCACCCCACACATAGAAGTAACACAACAAAATGTCACAGAAAAACCTACACCACAAGTGGTAACACGTCGCACACCTGTGGCTGCTTCCGCGCGTAGCGTTCCTGTTGCTAATGCTGTACCGGCCACACCTAAAGTTAGCGTCGCAAAAGCTAGCGGACGACGTACAATTTTGGAAGAGGAATTGAGCAATGAACGTAATGCACTGGCAGCCGCACAAAAAGCACTTGCCGCAGGTCGTGCGGTGGAAGTAGGGCGATCTGACGTGAATCATCAGGCACGCATTCGTCAGTTAGAAAGTGCGGTATTGGATAGACAACAAAATATCCAAGCTTTGCAGCGAGAACTGGGGCGAATGTAGTTTATAGATTATGAATATTGTGGAAAAAATTAAAGTTTATCCACAATATTCATCCCCATCTTTTGCATAATATTATATAAGTCAGTAAAGCGTTTTTCATTAAATATGGGTAAATTAGGGCGTAAAGTGTAGATTTTTACCGCATGAAAATGTGCTACATTGAGGGCAGCAGTACTGGCGATATGATAAATTTCAAATTGAGTAGATGGATTTTTTGTGATTTGTTCAAACAAATAATCTTCAAAAATCAAAGGAGTATGAATATAACTTACATTGGGTATAGAGTAGTTTTCACGTGGGTGGGGGAAATATACATCGGGATTAATATGTGAGCTTATGGTTTCAAACAGTTTTTGATTTTGTGCAATATGTTTTAACAAAGGTTGTCCCAATAAAATACGAATGGTTTGTGTATAAGGTATGCTAGGTTTTTGATGATTCCATAATTGAATTGGTACAGTCGGTGTAACAATATTGGGAACATTGGGGTATAGTGTGTGGTGCTGGCGCGATAGGTGACGCAAATCAATAGTGTCATAACGCATACCCAATAGTTGGTTGATGATTATGCGTTTTAGGTTGGTATGCTGCCCGTATAATACGCTATCGGGATATAAATTACCTGTGCCATCGTCAAACGTTTCTAAATATTCAAACGAGAGATGGCTGGCAAGATAACGAATGTGTGCATTATCCACGCTAGCGACAAACACGGTATGATAGTGTGATGCAAGTTGAGTGCGTAATACACGCAAATTGCACCAACGTTTCCAAGCAGTAGATGGAATAATATAAGATTTTGCCCACGCACTGTGCTGTTTCAAACATTGATAATAATGCTGAAATTTTGCATTATTGGCCTCAAGATAAGTCATCATCACGCAATGAGCGGGAAAAGGTGCGGTTTGTTTTATCAGTTGCAATGTTATCCATGCTTGCAATGGGGTGAGGCAAATAAATAAATTGGGTAACACAGCTTAGCCCATTGCCAAACGTTTGTAATACATACCCAATAAATAACACACTGCGCCTATGGTTCCTAATAACCAGAAAATTACGCCTTTTTTACGTGCATTGGGGCAGACAAAATACACCGCCAAGCTAAATGAAAAAAATAGCACTATGGCAATCCAAAGCATTTTACGTTGTCCTGAATAGCGGTTAAGTGTATAGGTTTCGCTTAGCATGACATACATTTGCCATAATGCACTACTGGATAAAAACACAATGCCTAATATTAAAAAAAGCGCGGCTAAATCAGAATAACTCATAATAATTTATTTATGATATGAACGAGAATGTTTATGTACAGCGTGGACTAATGCAGCTACATGTTCAGGCGGGGTAAATTGATTGATACCATGCCCCAAATTAAATACGTGTCCTGAGCCTAGTCCAAATCCTGCCAAAATGGCTTGCGCTTCTTGTTCAATACGTTCGGGCGAACCAAACAAGGCCATGGGGTCAAAATTTCCTTGTAAAGCGACTTGGTTGCCTACGCGCTGGCGTGCTTGAGCAATATCACAAGTCCAATCTAAGCCCAAGGCATCTGCGCCAGAATTAGCAAGGTCTTCTAACCACTGTCCTCCTCCTTTGGTGAATACAATGACGGGAATTATTCGCCCATCATGTTCACGTTTGAGTTGGCTGATAACTTGGGTGATATATGTTAAGCTAAATTCTTTAAATGCACTATGGCTGAGTGTTCCGCCCCAAGTATCAAAAATTTGTATGGCTTGTGCGCCGTGTTCAATTTGCGTGTTGAGATATTGCGCTACAGTTTGTGCAGTGATGGATAAAATTTTATGTAATAAATCAGGACGTGAATATAGCATGGTTTTAAGTATGCGCCATTCTTTACTACCACCACCTTCTACCATATAACAGGCTAAAGTAAATGGACTGCCTGAAAAACCAATTAATGGTACGCGACCATTTAAAGCTTGGCGTATGCTGGACACAGCATCAAACACATAACGCAGGGTTGCCATATCGGGAACAGATAGTGCGTTAATATCCTGTTCATGGCGCAAAGGATGTTTAAATTTAGGTCCCTCTCCTGCTTCAAAATATAGATCCAAACCCATAGCATCTGGTACAGTCAAAATATCCGAAAATAAAATGGCTGCATCTAAATCAAAGCGCTCTAGCGGTTGCAAAGTGACTTCAGTTGCCCATTCTGTATGACGGCATAAAGATAAAAAATCTCCTGCTTTGGCTCGTGTGGCGCAGTATTCAGGCAAATATCGCCCCGCTTGACGCATTAACCAAATGGGTGTGTACTCAACGGGTTGTTTGAGTAACGCACGTAAAAAAGTATCATTATGTAAAATCATAAAATATTTCCTAAGCGTAGCACATTCATAGTGTTATAAATTATAGGTTATTTAGCTTGGCTGGCTAATTCTGGTTGTGGTGGTGTAGCATTATCGTCATCTAAACCGTCATAAAATAGATCGTCATCTGATGTGGTTTCAAATGGTTTATTATTTAAACTAATACTATTATTTTCGACTATCAAACGTGTTTTGATTGCACCATTATCTTTTTGTATATACCCTTCTTGGTTCATTGTATCTAGGGTTTGTTGTGCCAAAAGCTTAATGGTCTCATCAATTTCTTGGGCTTCTTGTACGTTATTAGGATCTTCTACGGCAAATAAACTGCGCATTTGTGATACGGCAAAATTTTCTATCATATTTTGCGATACATCTAAATCCAATTCTGCTTTCATTTTAGCGATTAATGGTTTGATATCATTTAAGTCTGTCGCTTGCACGCCATTAAAGCCCAGATTGCCTGTGGCACGAATATGTCCTGTGGGTGCAGTAAACGAAAACGCATTCAATTTAAATAAAGGATTGTGGGTAAAAATGCCTACTCCTTCTTTGCGCACGGCAGCTAATAACTTATCTTGCTGAGTTTCTTGGTTATTTTGTGATTCAGCAATAATTTGTTGCCAACGCGTTTTGAGGGCATAAAGACTATCGGCATGAATGTGTTCGGCAGAAATGTCTATATTTAACGGACCGTATTTTTCGTTACCATAATCTAATTTATTAAAAGCAAATATCCCTTTTGAATTGATAAATCCTGTTTCGGGTTCGGTGGTTTGTGTACTGTATGAGAGTTGTTGCACGCTGATTTTATTAGGCGCAATGGTGCCGTTAGGATTGATGAATGCACCGATTTGCAAATCAGTGATCATATTAATTAAATCATTTAGGTGCAAATTGTAATCCATTCCTTCGTGCCAGACAATTTCAAATTGATTCAGTTTCATTTTTGAAGAACCTAATGCAGTTTTACCATTACTGGCAAGATAGGTTTCAGTATTGACATCTAATTTTTCAAGGTTAATGTTGCCTTTGTCTGCCAATCTTACGGTTAATTGAGGGGCAATAAAATGGGTATTAAAAGTAGAAAATTGGTCGGTATAATCCACTTGACCTGTTAAACCGCGCCAATTGAGTTTGATGCCCGATAATTCTTCATAATCAAAAGGTGCAACTGAAACCTGCATTTGCCCACTCCCGTCCCAGTTAATCACGTTGTGTAAAGTTAAAGGAACTTGATCGCCAAAAAAGCGTTTAAGTGTTTTTTCGGTTTCTGCGTCATATTGAAATTGTGTGGTGACCACAGCACTGACTGGCACAATGCCATTAGCAAAAGGTTGATGATTAATATAATTAATCATCGTAATAGGATGTTCTAAGATAATACGAATATTATCGGGCAACTGATGACCTAAATTGGCTAATACGCTAGGATGAAAACGCAAAACGGTTGTTTCGGTTGAAGAGAACCAACCGCGTTCATAATTATGTGATTTAACATCAAAAAAGAAAGTATCTGCTAAAGCACGATGTTGTATTTCAAGGCTTTGTTGTGCTTTTCCGCCTAAATAGTAGGGTGTAATTAAAGCAAAAGCAACCACTAATACGGCAAAAATACCGCCAAACAACATTTTTTTCATGGATTTCTCAAATTAGATATAAATAAAACTTTTGTATCATATCACAAACTTAGGGAAAATATGGTCTTGGGGAGCTTATGTAGTGCAATCAATCTAATACATTTATGGTTTTATCCGTATAAGGTTGACATTTAGCGATTGAGGACGGGTATAAAAAAAGGTTGCGTATTATTATTAAGCTATGCACAATGTTAACATTTTTTTTGCAATGTGATTGATAGGAGACCCATATGTCTATTCAAGATGTAGTGAGCTTAATTGAAGACAATGATGCGCGTTTTGTAGATTTGCGTTTTACTGACACGCAAGGCAAGCAACATCATTTTACGATTCCCGCTCGTGTGGTGCTGGAAGATCCTGAAGAATGGTTTGAAAATGGACAGGCCTTTGATGGTTCATCTATCGGTGGTTGGAAGGGTATTCAAGCGTCTGATATGCAATTACGCCCCGATGCTTCAACTGCGTTTATTGATCCCTTTTATGATGATACTACTGTGGTTCTAACTTGTGATGTGATAGATCCTGCTGATGGAAAAGGTTATGATCGAGATCCACGTTCTATCGCCAAACGCGCTGAGGCATATCTAAAATCAACAGGTATTGGTGATACGGCATTCTTTGGACCTGAGCCTGAATTTTTTGTATTTGATGGTGTGTCATTTGAAACACGCATGGATAAAGCACGTTTTGAAATTACTTCTGAATCAGGCGCATGGTCTAGTGGTTTGCATTATGACGGGCAAAACACAGGACACCGATCTGGCGTAAAAGGTGGCTATGCCCCCGTGGCACCTGTAGATGCAGGACAAGATTTGCGCTCTGCAATGGTGCGTATTTTAGAAGAAATTGGTATTCCTGTAGAAGTGCATCATGGCGAGGTGGCAACAGGCAGTCAAATGGAAATTGGTACAAAATTTAGCACTTTGGTAAAACGTGCCGATTGGACACAAGACTTAAAATATGTCGTTTGGAATACTGCACATAATTTTGGCAAAACGGCCACATTTATGCCAAAACCTTTGATGGGTGATAATGGTAGTGGTATGCATGTGCACCAATCCATTTGGAAAGATGGCAAAAACTTGTTTGCAGGTGATGGCTATGCAGGTTTATCCGAAATTGCCTTGTATTATATTGGTGGCATTATCAAACATGCTAAAGCACTCAATGCCATTACCAATCCTTCTACCAATTCTTACAAGCGTCTTGTGCCACATTTTGAAGCACCCGTAAAATTGGCATATTCAGCTAAAAATCGTTCTGCATCTATTCGTATTCCTGTGGTGACTAGCCCTAAAGCCATACGTATTGAAGCACGTTTTCCTGATCCCACTGCCAATCCTTATTTGGCATTTTCAGCATTGCTAATGGCAGGGTTAGATGGCATTCAAAATAAAATTCATCCAGGCGATGCGGCCAGCAAAAATTTGTATGATTTGCCTCCTGAAGAAGACGCACAAGTTCCTACTGTCTGTGCTTCTTTGGATGAAGCACTGCAAGCTTTACAAGAGGATCATGAATTCTTGATTCGTGGTGGTGTGTTTAGTCAAGATTGGATTGATAGTTACATTGCTTTTAAACAAGAAGAGGTGCGTCGCATACAAATGGCACCACACCCCTTAGAATTTGAAATGTATTATTCATTGTAATCGATCGCAAACCTGTTTCGCTCGAAGCAGGTTTTTATCATAAGGAATGTTTATGTTTACAATAAAACGTTTGGGGAGCAATGCTCGCTTATCAGAAGCGGTTATTGCGAATGGTTTTGTTTTTTTATCAGGCATGGTTCCAGAAAACCCGACTGCAGATATTACAGCGCAAACATCTGATGTGTTGCGTCAAATTGATGATTGGTTAGCACAATGTCATTCAGATAAAACCCAAATTTTAGAAGCCACCATTTATCTGGCTGATATGAGTGATTATGCAGGCATGAATCAGGCATGGGATAATTGGGTTCATCCACAGCATACGCCTGCTCGTGCCTGCGTAGAAGCCAAATTAGCCCAAGCCGATTGGAAAGTAGAAATTAAAATTTCTGCTTTAGTTAAGCCATAGATGATATTTATGGCTATGTATATGGAATTTAGGCGATTATTGCTTTTGCATCACAGCAGCAAAAAAACCATCTGTATGATGAATGGCTGGTGAGAGTTTTAAATAAATACCGGTGTCTAAATCAATTTTTTGACTGCGCAAAATTTCAGCACAATCCAAAATTTCAAAGTCAGGATTATGTCGTAAAAATTGTTCAATTTGGCTGCTATTTTCCTCAGGAAGAATACTACAGGTGGCATAAATTAATCGTCCACCTGTTTTTACTAATTGTGCTGCAGCTTGTAAAATACTGGCTTGCTGTTCTATCAATTGTGAGATGGTTTGTGGATTTTGGCGATATTTTAGATCGGGATTACGGCGTAAGGTGCCTAAACCCGAACAGGGTGCATCCACTAAAACACGATCTGCTTTGCCGTTTAGTCTAGCAATACGCATATCATATTCATTACTGATTTTTTCTGGGTGTACATTGCTTAATCCTGCACGCGCCATGCGTGGTTTGAGATTAGCCAAGCGTTTTTCAGAAATATCAAAGGCGTAAATGCGTCCTTTATTGGCCATTTGTGCGCCTATTGCTAAGGTTTTACCCCCCGCACCCGCACAAAAATCTACAACAAGCTCACCGCGTTTGGCTTGTACCAATTGTGCTAATAGTTGACTCCCTTCATCTTGCACTTCTAATGTTCCATCTAAAAATAAGGGGTGCTGGTTAATGGCAGGTTTACTTAGCAAACGTATGCCTTGTGGTGCAAAGGGTGTAGCCGTTGCATCATGCCATTCTTGTTGCAATTGAGATAAAACTTTATCACGCTTGGCTTTAAGAGTATTGACACGAATATCTAACGGTGCAGTATGCGCCATACTTCGTCCTATTTTTATAATATTTTCATCGGTTTCATAGGGGCGTAAATACTCAATCAGCCATTGCGGCAATTCTGATGCCGTACTTAATTTTTGATAAAATTCTTGTTTTTGTGCTTTAACATGGCGGATAAAGGTTTGTTCCTGTTCATCTAAATCCAAATTCATGAGTTGCGATACATTCATACCGCGTCCCACAATCAAAGCAGCCAGTGCGCATAAACGTGGCTGATTAATGGGTTTATTTAATAGATAAAGTATTTTTTGATAATGGCGCAAGGCAGCAAAGGCCGTTTCGGCAATTTCATGACGATCTTGTCGCCCTAATTTTTTATGTTTGCGAAAATAACCTGATAATATGCCATCTGCAGGTTGTTTAAAGGTAAGCATGGTGGCTAATATTTGGGCAGTATGATTTAATTGATGATCGTTCATGGTTTTTTCTTGTGTTGATTAACACGATTGCGTCGTGCTTGTTTGGGATCGGCCAGAAGGGGGCGATAAATTTCTACGCGATCGCCGTTACGTAAGGGTGTATGATCGGCAACGCGCTTTCCAAAGATGCCCAATGGATCGTGTTGGGGTTGGGCGTGTGGGAAATCAGTTTGTACGGGACTGGCTATGGCTGCTTGACGCGCGGTGGTGCCTTCAGGTAAATGTAGATAATATAGCTTTTGTTTTTGTGCTGTGCCATAGCAGACTTCTATATTAAGCATAACGTTTATTTGCCTCTTGAACAAAAGCATCAACCAATTTATGGCTAATCGCACTAAATGCAGGTGCGATTAAACGGCTTAGTATGCCTGTGAGTTCATAATGTAAGATAAATTCTATTTGACACATATCCTCACCCATGGGTGTAAATGTCCATGTTCCATGCAAGGACTTGAATGGCCCGTCTACTAAATTCATGCGAATTTGAGTGGGTGGGGTGTTGTGATTATGCGTTGCGAAGGCTTGATGCACACCCATATAATCCATATGTAATCGTGCTTTGAGTTCGGTGTTTGTACGTAATAATACTTCGGTACGCCCATACCAAGGCAGAAATTTTGGGTAATCTTCTACATTATCTACAAGATGATACATTTTTTCTGCGCTGTGAGGAACAAGCATGGTTTTTCGTATGGTATGCGACATAATCTTCTCTAATGATATTGTTTTTGTTGTTTACTTTGATTGGAAATACCCATTAATAGTGCCATGATAAACATAATGGATAATGTTGCTGTTCCACCATAACTGACTAAAGGTAAGGGAACACCTACTACAGGCAAGATGCCACTTACCATGCCCATATTCACAAAAGCATAACAAAAAAAAGTCATGGTTAGGGCACCAGCCAAGGTACGACTGTACAGTGTAGGAGCTTGAGTAGCAATATACAAGCCACGACCCAAAATAATTAAATAGACAATTAATAATAATATATTACCAATTAGACCAAATTCCTCACCATAGACGGCAAAGATAAAGTCGGTAGTCGATTCTGGAATATAATCTAAATGTGTTTGCGTACCATTGAGCCAACCTTTGCCCCATAGGCCACCTGAACCAATGGCAATCATAGATTGTAAGATATGATAACCCGCACCTAATGGATCGCGAGTGGGATCCAGTAGGGTTAAAACACGTGTTTTTTGATAGTCATGTAGACCGTATTCCCAGATCATGGGTAAAGCTGCAGCAAAAGCGATAATGGAGGCAATCATGGCTTTCCATGGCAAGCCTGCAAAGAACATGACAAACAAACCTGATGCCATAATGAGTGTCGCCGTACCCAAATCAGGTTGTTTTAAAATTAATGCACCAGGAATCAAAATCATGGTTAATGCAACCAAATAATGATACCACATCAATTTGCTCTCATAGCGTTGAAAAAACCATGCCACAGCCATGGGTAAACCAATTTTCATGATTTCAGAGGGTTGCAAGCGCACAATGCCCAAATTGAGCCAACGGGTTGAGCCATTAACAGTAATACCAAAAAAATGCACCCCTAATAATAGCACCACACCGATAATATAAATGGGTAGGGCAAATTGGCTCAGTATTTGTGGTCGTATGCGTGCAAAAATAAGCAATAAACCGATACCCAAAATCGTGTGTATGGTTTTGCTTTCGAGTCGCCCAATATCCTGGCCATCGGCAGAATACAGTAAAAATAAACTCATAATATAAATGGCAAGCATGGCATAGAACAACCATAAATCCAAAGGATCCCATAATAGGCGTTTGATTTGAACCAGCCAGTTCACTTCTT
>CAKARD010000019.1 GCA_916720425.1 uncultured Kingella sp.
GAATTGGGTAGTCAAACAATCAGCAGCACGAACCCACCGAAGCGAGTCAGCAAAATCCGCTAACTGCAGTAGGAATTCCCTCCGTTCACGGAGGGAAGGATGTCAAGGTTTAAACAACGCTAAATAAATGGCACCTAACAAACAAAACACAGGTAATTCGTTAAACCAGCGATACCATTTATGGCTGTGTTGGTTGCGTTGCGCCATAAAATCCTGTAACAATTTCCCACACATCAAGTGATACACCACCAAACATACAGCAATAGCAATTTTGCCATTTATCCATGATGTAAATCCAATTTGTGTTAATGGCATTAATAAGCCAAAAATAATCGCACCCACTGCCCATGGGGTCATAAAGTAATATAACTTTTGTGCCATCAACAATAAACGCTGATATTCTTCTGTGTGCGCACTCATAGCTAAATTCACATAAATGCGTGGCAAATAAAATAATCCCGCAAACCATGACACAATAAAAAATATATGAAATAACTTAAACCATAAAAACATAAGACGTATAATTCGAAATTTTTAATACAAGAAATGTTAACATGAAAGTGATTTGTTCGGCTTTGGAAAATGGCGTGTTTCCTGATCGTTTTGGTAAGCGAGGCGTGGCATTTTCACCTAATGGTATGCCCAGTTATTCTATTCCGTTTGAAATTATTGATGCGCCAGAGAAAACACAAACTTTTGCTGTGGTATTAGATGATAAAGATGCGATCAGTGCCAGTGGTTTTGTATGGATTCATTGGTTGATTGCAGATTTAACGCGTACTTCTGTTCCTGAAAATGACAGTATTCATGCCAAAGATTACACGCAAGGTGCTAATTCTTGGGCCAGTGTGTTGGGAAAAATGAGTATTGAGGAAGCCAGCGCCTATGGTGGTATGGCACCGCCTAATGGTTTGCACCGCTACGATTTAACGGTTTATGCCTTGGATTGTAAGCTTAATTTACCACAAGGTTTTCGTTTTAATGACTTATATTATGCCATGCAAGGGCATATTTTGGCACAAGCGTTTATTACAGGAACATATGATGTCTAGATAACAGAAAAGCGTTATAATCCCCCTCCGTTTGTATTTACACACGGAAAGCTAGTTAATGTTACAACACATCAAAACGGCCATTGCTGGGGCGCAAATTTTATTTGTTGCTTTTGGAGCAATGGTTCTTGTTCCTATTCTCACGGGATTGAATCCTGCGCTGGCATTATTGGGTGCGGGCATTGGCACGTTATTATTTCAATTATTAACAGGGCGACAAGTTCCTATTTTCTTAGGTTCTTCTTTTGCCTTTATTGCGCCCATTATTGCTGCTAAAGAACAATGGGGTGTCGAGGCAACGATGTTTGGCTTGTTTGCAGCTGGTTTTATGTATTTTGTATTTGCTGCTTTGATACGTTGGCGTGGATTAGAAGCGGTACATAAATTATTGCCTCCTGTGGTGATTGGGCCTGTGATTATGGTGATTGGGTTGTCGGTGGCAGGCAGTGCATCCAGTATGGCGGTGGGGAAAGCAGGCAGTGTACAAGCTGTGTCTTATGGTACAGCGATTGCGCTTTCTGCATTTACCTTTGCTATAACCGTTTTGGTGACTGTATTTGGTAGCAAAATGATGAAACTTATCCCCATTTTAATTGGGGTTAGCGCGGGCTATATTGCCGCTGCTTTAGTAGGAGAGGTCAATTTTCAACCCGTGATAGATGCACCATGGTTTGCATTCCCTGAATTTAATCACCCAAAGGTTAATTGGAGTGCAGCATTATTTATGTTGCCTGTCGCCATTGCGCCTGCTATTGAACATATCGGTGGAATTATGGCAATTGGTGCAGTAACCAATAAAGATTATGTTAAAAAACCAGGTTTAGATCGTACATTGGCAGGTGATGGATTGGGCGTATGCGTGGCAGGATTAATTGGGGGGCCACCTGTTACCACTTATGGTGAAGTTACAGGTGCCGTCATGATTACCAAAAACAGTAACCCTGTAATTATGACTTGGGCGGCAATTTTTGCGATTTGTATGGCATTTTTTGGTAAATTTAATGCATTTTTGAATTCCATTCCAGTGCCAGTGATGGGTGGGGTGATGTTGTTATTATTTGGTACCATTGCCGCCTTAGGCTTAAAAACCCTGATTGATGCACAAGTAGATTTAATGAAACCCAAAAACTTAGTCATTATTAGTGCTACTTTAACTGTGGGTTTGGGGGGTATGGTGGTAAAAGTGGGTGATATTGCATTAGCTGGTGTGGGATTGTGTGCCTTGCTTGCAATTATCTTAAATCTGATTTTACCTGATAATGATCTATCAGATGGAAATCATCTGCAATAAAATTGCAGGTTTACATAAAAAACTGCCAAATTTTGTCATTTTTTACTTGCGTAAAAAAAAAAAATTAGTATGATATGCCCAATGTTTGAAACAACCCATATCCTAATTGATAGGGATCAATTGTTTTCTTTCAAATCTCCATTCTTTCCTTGCTATTTTGCCGATGCGCTTAATCAAACGTATCGGCTTTCTTTTTAATATTCTAATTACTTAGCGTTTAGCGTTAAAACTCATTAAATGCTGTGTGCTGGCAAGCCATGCACCACTCATACCTAAGATACACACCACAATAAGTACTGTTGCCATTTCCCAAATATAAAAAGTACGCCATTGTAGATTAATACCATAAGGTTGAAAGACGCTGCTAACCAAAGGTTGCGAGGTGTGCATAATCCAAGTGGTTAAGGCCAAACTCATGGCTACCGAAAAAACGCTCTGCCAAGCAGCCTGATATAAAAATGGGCGACGTACAAAATCGGAAGGTGCACCTAATAATTTAGTAATTTCAATCTCTTCTTTATGGCTTAAAATTTGCAATCGAATGGTATTGTGCGCCACTAATACAAACGCCAACCCCAAAGTTAAGGATAAAAACCAAAAAATATGGTTAACCAGCTGATTAAACTGATATAAAGATTGCATCCATTCTTTATCCATTTGTGTTGAATCTACCATAGGGTATTGGGACAATTCTTGTTGCAAATGAGCAATCAGATTGGGATCATCTTGTTGTGGCGTAACAACAAATGCATCAGGAAGAGGATTTTCATCAAGCATGGAGATGATATCTTGTGTTCCCATGGTTTGTTGCATTTCTGCTAAACCATCGGCTTTGCTAACAAAGCGAAAATCTTTAATTCGCTTATCTGTTTTGAGCAAGTGGGTGATATTGTCCTCGTCTGCTTTTTTTGCATCTAATTGCATATACAGGGTGATTTGTGGTACTTCACTGAATTTATCTAAAATATTTTTGCTGCTTTGGACACCCAAATAAAGCGTTAAAGGCAAAGTCATAGCAGTTGCTAACATAATTAAAATTAATAATGTCGCAATGGGTTGACGCAACAAATAGCCCAATGCACGGCGGGCACTTTCCATGTGTAAAGAAACATAATTATTCATGCCGCAAAACCGCCTTTCTGCAAACGTAAAATTCGATGTCCGTAATCTTGCATGAGAGTTTCATCATGTGCCGCAACAATAACCGTTGTTCCTGCTTCATGAAATGTTTTAAAGAGTTCCATGATATCTAAAGCATAAGCTCTGTCTAAGTTGGCAGAAGGTTCGTCGGCAATTAACAAACTAGGTTGATGCACTACCGCACGTGCAATACACAAGCGTTGTTGCTCACCACCAGACAAACCATTGGGATCTGATTTCTCACGCCCAAGCAAACCAACTTTTTCTATAGCAACACGTGCTCGGCGTTCTGCTACTTTGTTATCATAGCCAATAATGCGCAAGGGTAACATCACGTTTTGTAATACGTTGCGGTCAAATAAAATTTTATGGTCTTGAAATACAATGCCGATATGTTGGCGCAAATAACATAACTGATTATCCGATAGTGTGCCTAAACTGTGTTTGTTAATCAAAACGTTGCCAGAAGTAGGACGGGTAATCCCTGCAATTAATCGTAAAACTGTGGATTTACCTGCACCTGAATGCCCTGCAATAAAAATCATTTCGCCCTTAGCAATAGTAAAGCTTAGGTTTTTTAACGCTTCAAAGCCACCGGGGTAAACTTTTCCAACCGATTCAAACCGTATCATAATATGTGGTGTCTTCTGTGTATAAAATAATTTAATTATACGCGAAATTAACTTACTTAGGCGTAATGAGTTGTGGATAACTTTGTGTATAAGCTGTTTAATATCGCTTAATAGTATTGAATAAAAACCACTCTAAAAAATATTTAGAGTGGTGGTGTTTTAAATCAATCCATTATTCTTCTGGTTGTTCGCCATCGGTTTCATCTAATTTACCTTCGGTAATGGCAACATGTATACCTGCTTTTTCGCGTATTTTGCGTTCAATTTCTTGTGCCACTTCGGGATTTTCGATTAACCAAATACGAGTGTTTTCTTTACCTTGACCAATTTTATTGCCATTATAGCTAAACCATGCACCTGATTTTTGAATAATGCCCATTTCGCTACCAATATCAATCAGTTCACCTTCCCAGCTAATGCCTTCTCCGTATAAAATATCAAAACTGGCTTGGCGAAAAGGAGGAGCAACTTTGTTTTTTACTACTTTGACTTTAGTTTCTTTGCCAATAGGTGCCTCGTTATCTTTGTTTTTGGCATCTTTAATCTGTACATTGCCACGAATATCAATGCGCACGGAAGAATAAAATTTTAATGCATTACCACCTGTTGTGGTTTCGGGGCTGCCAAACATCACGCCAATTTTCATGCGAATTTGGTTAATGAATATCACCAAAGTATTGGTACGTTTGATATTACCTGTGAGTTTGCGTAAGGCTTGACTCATTAAACGTGCTTGTAGACCCACGTGGCTGTCGCCCATTTCGCCTTCAATTTCTGCTTTGGGCACCAATGCTGCTACAGAGTCTACGACAACCATATCCATGCCTCCCGAACGTACCAACATATCACAAATTTCTAATGCTTGTTCGCCAGTATCGGGTTGAGAAACGTATAATTCTTCTACATTCACACCCAGTTGACGTGCGTAAACAGGATCAAATGCATTTTCTGCATCAATAAATGCACACGTCCCCCCCATTTTTTGGCATTGGGCGATGGTTTCCAAGCATAGAGTGGTTTTACCTGATGATTCAGGTCCAAATATTTCTATAATGCGCCCACGTGGCAAGCCACCCACACCTAAGGCTAAATCTAATCCCAAAGAACCTGTAGAGATAACTTGTAATTCTTCTTCTTGATGGCTACCATCCATTTTCATGATGGCACCTTTGCCAAAACTCTTTTCGATTTGAGCTAAGGCTGCAGCTAGTGCGGCGCTTTTATCGTTTTTATTTACTGATTTTTCTACCATGATATGCTTTCTTTTCTTATAAATATCGTGTGTGAATTATCGCATATTTTGTTTATTTTTAGGGTGATGATTTAGAAAGGGAAATATATAAGGTAGAGAATAATAGAATGTTGCTTAATAAAATTTACTTCTTGTTTTAATGAAAAGGCTTTAGCAAGATTCTGTTAAAGCCTTGTTTTATGAATGGTTAATGAGGGTTATCTTTGGCAAGATGGGCAAGTTGTGTGCTAATACCCTGCTCTATTTTACTTAGGCTGTTAGATTGTGCTTCGTGATATGCTTCTTCCAGTGCATAGGCAAAACCAATCGCATCTGTGCCACCATGGCTTTTGACCACGATACCACGTAATCCAAGAAAAATTGCCCCATTAAAGCGACGTGGATCCAAACGTGTTTTAAATCCTTGAATGGCAGGAGTGGCTGCTACCCCCCCCAGTTTGGTTAAGAGATTTCGGTTAAATTCTTGTTTGAGGGTAGTACCCATAAATTTTACTGCACCTTCTATGGTTTTTAACACAATGTTACCCACAAAACCATCAGCAATAATCACGTCCACATCGGTGCTAAAAATATGATTGGCTTCTAAATTGCCAACAAAATTTAACTGACTGGCTTGTAATAATTGAAATGTGTGTTTGACTACTTCCGTGCCTTTAATCTCTTCTGTACCAATGTTGAGTAAACCAATGCGTGGTTGGGTGCAACTAGGGCGTAAAGCACGGACTAATTCATTGCCCATAATGGCAAATTGCAATAATTGTTCGGCAGTGCAATCTACATTTGCACCTAAATCTAACATTAGGGTGAGATGTCCATTTTCGGCTGGCATGAATTTAGCAATGGCGGGGCGATCTATGCCATGATGTGTTTTGAGTATAAAGCGAGCGGTTGCCATTAGTGCACCTGTATTGCCTGCCGATACGGCAGCTTGAGCTTTCCCTAGTTTGACTTGTTCTATGGCAACGCGCATTGAAGAATCTTTTTTGTGTTTGAGGGCGTGTTGGGGGGATTCGTCCATTTCCACCACTTGGCTGGTGTGAATAATTTCTACACGTTCCATTGGTGCTTGGGCAGCCGTGAGTGCGAGATGAATTTTTTCTCTATCACCAGTAATAATAATATTTGCGTCTTTTTTATGTTGCAAGAATTGAGTAACTGCGGGCGCGGTAACGGTCAAACCAAAATCACCACCCATGCCGTCTATAGATAGAGTTATCATGGTTGTGTATCTTTATAAAAAAGTCAGGCTACAAAGGGACAGGGGCATTATCCCTTTGTTTTTGACACCTATAAAACACGTGTTAACGAAAGTTACCCCTTAATTTTTATATTGTACGCTCAATTTAATCTTTTTCGTGGCAAGTGTGAGCACGATAATTGTGTGCTTCTATGTCTATTGCATCCCATGGATAGTTAATCCACCAATCTTCCACTTCTATACCGCAAAAATAAGTAATATTAGGCGGAAGTTTTCCCGCTTTTTCTTTGAGTTTATTGTGTAATACAGCCACGCCAATATGTGCAAAACCATCTTCAATCAATTCATTTAACACAAATTCCATGGTAACACGGCTATCATCCACCTCGTCCACAACCAATACATTTTTACCTGCCAATTCGGGGGGAATAGGATCTAACCATTGAATTTTTTGTACGGCATCAGCAGTTTTTCCATCCGTTTCGTTAAGATAATAGGCCGTTGTAACGGCATAAATGGGGATTTCTAAAAAAGTCCGCAACATACGTGCGGGAATAAAGCCGCCACCGCCTATGGCTATCATGGCATCATAATGAATATTGGTTTGTTGTATTTGGGAAGCGATATGTTTAACGGTTTTGTGTATATCGTCATAAGTATACCAAACTTTTTTAACCATTTTTGGTGTCCTGTATAGGTAAGATTTTTGTTGCTTTAATACGACAAAAGCCAGCTAATCGCGCACATAGCTTGATTGGCTGGCTATTGATATGAGCAAAATTATTCGCCTTTAGCTTTCATGACTTTGCGACCGCGGTACATACCATTGGGGGAAATATGATGTGGGCGATGAACTTCACCTGTAGCATTATTTACAGATAAAGCCGGTGCAGTCAAAGCATCGTGCGAACGGTGCATACCACGACGTGAAGGGGATTTTTTGTTTTGTTGAACAGCCATTTCAAGCTCCTGAAAAAATAATATAGGTTAAGGTTCTAATCCGATTTTTTTAAGCCAGCTAACACACCAAAAGGATTATTTTGGGTAGTTTTTAGGGTTAAATTGACTTCATCGCAGTGTGAATGTTTGGGCGATAGAGGTAGTGTCATTAGTAGTTCATCTTCAATTAAAGAATAAACGTCTAATTCAGTGCCACACAGCATGCCATCTAACTCTTCATCTTGCAATAAGGCTTCATCTAACTTATCTTCGCTATCAAACAATACGATATGTACCGTTTCATTAATAGGAAAATCCATAGCTTGCATACAACGTTGGCATTGTAAAGATAAATGACAGTTTAGTGTTAAGTGCAAAACTGGTTTTTGCCATTTGTCTAAGCCACCCATTAACGTATATTGCACTGTTGCTGTGGACGAAACAATATCACCTGATAATACACGCGAGTCTAAATCACTTAATGCGACTGTACCACACAAGCTATCTTGCGATTGAGTAAATGCCTGTGGGTCAATTAAAATACGGTTTAACATAAACGGAGCATGATATAATTTTTTGCATTAATGGTCAATATTTTTATGTGAGAATTGATGACTTTACCTCTTGTTTTAGCGTCTACATCTGTGTTTCGGCAACAGCAGTTACGTACTTTAGGTTTGAATTTTATCGCAGCCAAACCTGTGTTTGATGAAACGCCATGGTTCAATGAAACAGCGTATCAAACAGCACTTAGATTGGCAATCGGAAAAGCGCAGTCTTTAGCGCAAATTTACCCTGCACATTTGATTATTGGTGCAGATCAAGTGGCATGGTGCAATGAGCAACAGTTGGGTAAACCCATGAGCCTTGCTAAGGCACAGACCATGTTGATGCAACTATCGGGACAAACCATTTCATTTTATAGCGCAGTATGTGTATTCAATAGCCAATCGGGCCAAATACAGAGTCATGTTGATACAACTGTGGTTAAAATGCGTACACTCAACGATGGCCAAATTGCTCACTATTTGGCACGAGAACCCGATGCTATTTATTGTGCAGGGGCGGCAAAAAGTGAAGGTTTGGGTGCAGCATTATTAGAACACATTGACACTCATGATCCTAATGCATTAATTGGTTTGCCAATTTTTTGGTTGCTATCTTCGCTTATGGCGCAAGGTGTGGAAGTTTTGTAATTTGTTTCATGAACGTGTGTCGCGCACTATGTTGTATTGCCTCAAGATTGCGTTTTGTCTAACTTGGTTTAGATAGTGATTGTTGTAATTTTCGTAGCTGATGTAAGGTTTCGGTTTCTGGCAAAATCATTAATGGTTTACTATCGGTCATGCCTCCTGGCATGATGGCTGGAAATTGCTGTTGTGCCCATTTTACGATGCTGATAGCAGGGCTATTCATTAATAAACGTGCAGCTGGCGCACGCCATAAAATTTGGTCGGTAATGCTATTTGGTTTGTATGCCGTATCGCTAATACCATCACCATTTAAATCAAATGCACTGTTGTCGCTCCAATAATTGCCCTTATCACCATCTGCCCAGTCCACAAAGCGTGTGCCGACATATTTAATTTGCATTTCGTTATCCACAAAAGCATTTTCGCGAATAGTATTGCCTTCTGCCGCTGCACTAAAATGAATACCCATTGTGCAATGAGCAAAATAATTATGTGTAAATTGATTGTTGTTAGCGTTATACATAAACACGCATTTATCGGATTTATCTACTGCATTACCTATGATTTCACTGTCGTTGGTATAATTTAGCATTAGACCTTGTTCTTTATTATTCAAAGAGATATTGTTGTTTACCTTAATGCGTGATGAAAACATAATTGCATAACCAATGGTATTGTCAAATGAAATATTGTCATTGATTTCACTGTCATTGGTATACATATAATGCACACCATAACGTAAATTGTGAAAGCGATTACGGTTAAAGGTATTAAAATTACTTGCATTGGAAAAAATGCCATCACGACCAAAAGAAATATCATTTTCAATTACTTGTGAGTGGGGTGAATTCCATACGGTTACGCCGTTGCCACGTTCATTGACGCGTAATGTTTTGTCACCCACAATGAGATTACCTTGCACTAAAGCTGATTCCACACCCCACAAATAAACTCCAACGGAATTGTCTACAATATGATTATTCAGGATACGGGCTCGATGAGCAGCTTGATTGAGAAAAACGCCCGCATCCATATCTGGTAAGCTCATGCCAGAATGTGTTACGGTTAGATTTTGTAGAGTCACATCAGGTGCATTAATGCTAATGGTTCGCCCTGTTCTATCACCTTGAATAATGGCATCATGTTTTTCTGTTCCTTTTAAGGTTAAAGGTTTATTGATATTAATTTTTCCTGAATAGATGCCTGTACTAAGCTGTATTGTGTCTCCAGCTTGAGCATTATCAATCACTGCTTGTAAGTTTTCGCCCGCTTGAACAGTGAGCGTAGCAGCTTGTGTATAGGCGGTAATACTCATTAAACCGCACATTGTTAAGATGAGTTGGCGAATGGATAGCATGATGTTTAGAAGGATTTAAAAATACTGAATATTACCGTATTTTTGGATAAGCTTGATCATTTTAATGAGAGCGTATTGACCTTTTAGACACCAAAAAACTGTGTGTAAAAGGTCAATCTGTCCTAACAATAATGATACAGAATAAACGGTGATCTTATTTCAAAGTATATTGCAAGGCTTGATCTATATCGGCGTAGATGTCGTCAATATCTTCAATGCCTACTGATAGACGCAATAAACCTTCACGTATACCTAAATCCATTTTTACATCATGTGCCATACCACTGTGTGATTGGCTATAACAATGATTTACCAAGCTTTCTACGCCACCCAAGCTGCTGGCAAGTTGCAATAGTTTTAAGTTTTTTACAAATGTATTGGCAGCGGCAACCGTATCATTTTTTAGCACAATGGTTACGACACCACCAAAACCACGCATTTGTTGTTTGGCTAAATTGTGGTGTTCGTGACTGCTTAATCCTGGATAGTAAACTTTTTCAATGGCAGGATGCTGTTGTAAGCGTTCTGCTAAAATTTGGGCATTTTCTAAATGTTGTTTCATGCGTACAGATAGTGTTTTAATGCCACGTAATACTAACCAGCAATCCATTGGCCCAGCAATGGCTCCTGTGTTTACCATCATATTATGGAAGGGTTGGGCTAATTTAGCATCTTTAAAGATGGTTATGCCCATTAAAACATCGGAATGGCCACATAAATATTTAGTTGCAGAATGACAAACCACATCACAACCCATATCTAAAGGGTTTTGTAAATAAGGTGTGGCAAAAGTATTGTCTATTCCCACTAATGCGCCTTGTGCTTTGGCTTTTTGTGTCAAGGCTGCAATGTCTACCAAACGCAGTAGTGGGTTAGAAGGGCTTTCTAACCAAACCATTTTAACAGTGTGTTCTGTTAAAATTTTGTCTAAGTTAGTGGGATCGGTTAAATCAGCAAAAATAACCTTAATTCCCCATTTAGCATAAACATCACGCAATAAATCATAACTGCCGCCATAAATATCGCATACAGCCACTAGGGTATCATTGGGCCGCAAAAAAGTACGAAACACACAATCAATTGCTGCAATACCACTAGAAAAGGCAAAACCATGGGTACCATGTTCCAATTCTGCGACGGTATTTTCCAAGATTTGTCGTGTAGGATTGCCCAAGCGTGAATATTTAAATGCCACATGTTCACCGATTTCGTGCAAGGCAAACATACTATTTTGATATAACGGTGGCATTAGGGCGCGATTATGCTCATCAGGATCGTAAGCAGCATGAATGGTTTGAGTAGCAAATTTCATGATTGCTCCATTTTTATTTAAAGCCATGATTGTGAAACAGTTTAACTTGGACGGCAAGCACTTATTTTGCTAATTCTGCATCTACTGTAAAGTATAAATCCTTGAAATTGGGTTCACCCACAAAAGTTTGGAGTATTTCCCCTTTTTTATTGATTAATATACTGGTGGGATATAGCTTATTTTTGATAAAAGCACGAGTGACCATTTCGCTGTCATCAAACATCACGGTAAAGGGAATGTTGCGTTCAACTACATAGTTTTTGACGCTATCTAATGGATCGATAGGCACAGCAATGCCCAAAATTTGAAAATCTTTTCCTTGATAATCGTGTGCCATTTTAATGAGTTTAGGCATTTCACTCACGCATCCAGGACAAGAAGGAAACCAAAAGTTGATTAAGGTAACTTTATTTTCTAGCTGACTGTTGTTAATGGTTTTTCCATTTAAATCGTTGAGTGAAAATGTTGGTGCGGGGTTCGTTGTTGCTGAAAGTAAGATAAATGCCACCAAACCAATAATGGTTATTCCACCAATGAGGCTAATGATTTTTTTCATTTTATATCCTTAAGTTGAATAAGCAATATTTCAGGCAAACGGCAGATTTTGCCTTCGGTCGTAGTAGGCATTAGTGTTACTTGAGCACTGGTACAAAGTTTTTGATGACTAAATAAAATATCTTGTTGCAATACCAATTGGCGTGATTGGATTTGAACCAGATGATTGTGAATCACTAAATCATCACCCAAATGCGCCGCCTGGCGATAGTGTATATCCATGTGCGAGACGACTAAGTTTGCTGTTTTTAATGGTTTAAGTAGACCTTGTTGCGCGAACCAGTCCCAACGTGCTGCTTCCAGAAATTCCAAATATCTTGCATTATTGACGTGTGCATAGCCATCTAAGTGATAATTGAAAATAGAAACGTGAAAAGGAGCAATGGCCATTTTATATACTGATTGCAGTAAAAGATTCGCGTTGCAAGGGTTCGCTACTTAGATCTGTAACAATACTGGACAATACTACATCAAACCATTGGCGAAAAATTTCAGGGTGCAATTCTGGCCATTCACGCTCATCTTCACACCAATCGGCCAGTTCAGCTGCAAAAATTTCTTCTATACGAGATTCTACTTCTGTCCATACTTCATCGGCGTTTTCGCAAGCAGGAATCAAATAGGAATTGGCATCATATTGTAAAGATTCTAATGAAAAATCACTTAAATCACTATTAGGTAATTGTTGGAGCCACTGCCAAAAAGGTTCTAGTGGTACGACAATAATAACACTACGATTTACTTCATACATATTTTATTCCTTAAGTGAGGTGGGTGCTGAGTGTGAATCAGTTTCGTTGGTATGAGTACCACTAGCGGGATCGATCAAGGTTTCAGGATCTATTAAGCCGCTCTCGTCTTCCTCTGAAGATAAAATGCCAATTTGTTTTTTGCGGTAATTCATATAGGTATTGCGTGTAACCACATATTTATCTAACGCCATTTCATCTAAAGTATCTGTAACATCTAATAATTGTTCACGCGTATTGACCATGCCTACTCCTGCAATGGAATAACGGGCAGGCGTATCATTAATTGCTCGTACGGGCGAATAGATGGTGTGGATTGCTGCTCCTACGCCATCGCGCACTGTGCTAGGCCCCATTAAAGGTAAAACCAAATAATTACTGTTTTTCCAGCCCCAAGAAGCAAACGTATCGCCCAAAGTATTTTTATTATTGGGCATGCCCGCTGCATCGGCAATATCAATCAATCCACCCAAACCAAAAGTGCTGTTTACGGCAACACGCATAAAATCATTGCCTGCTTTAGAAAAATGACCACGCAATAAATTGCTACCAAAGCTACCTACATCACGTAAATTATTAAAGAAATTGCCAATGGCATTGCGTACAGGTTTTGGAGTAATTTTGCGATAACCGCGTGTTACAGGGGTCATCACATATTTATCGGCTTTATCGTTAAATTTGAATATGGCGCGATTGTATTTTTCGTAAGGATCTTGCACTTCATCGGCCCATGAAGACACACTCATACTCATTAATACTGTTAATATAATTAATGGAATACGTTTAACCATTCTTGTACCTCATATAATTGCGTTAAATCACGTACACTTTGTGGCACATCAATCCATTCTATTGCGCCCAAACCCCGTTGACGTGCTGTAGCAAGTAACAGCGAAACGCATGCAGAATCTGCTTTGTCCACTTTACTCAAATCTACACGCAAAATATCAGGTTGGCAAATATATTGGATAAAACTATCATATGCCAAACGTGTGAGCGTGTGAACACTCACTTCGCCTGATATTTGAATACAATGTTCTTGTACTTGAATTTGCATTATTTACTGCCGTTTTTAGCTTTAAGCTCTACAATCAAGCCTTCAATACCTTTGGCATCTAAAATAGGTTTAAATTGTTGTTGTTGTGCTTGCACCAAATTGAAGACACCTTCAAAAGAGACATTATAAACTTTATATACATTGCCATCTTGATATGTACTAAATATCGCTTGAATAGGTTGTTGTCCTGCGTTACTAATAATAGCACGTACTTCTACCGCTTGCTTACCGCGTAATAATGCACCACCATTTTTAGCAATGGCATTTTTTACTTCTACTTGTGCATTTTTATAACGCAACATTTGGCTGGCATAAGTACGAATTAACATTTTACGAAACTCTTGTATTAAGGTTTTTTGTTGTTCCGTTGTTGCTTTATTCCAAGGCGCACCTACTGCGACGCGTGTCATTAAAGCAAAATCAAAGTAAGGTGAAGCATAATCTTCAGCTTGTTTACGAACGCTTGCATCATTACTACCATTAGATTTCTTTAAGATCTGTAAGATTTCTACGGCATTGGTTTTGATTTGTTCGGTTGCTTGTTGGGGTGTAGCAAAAGCCATATTAATGCTCAATACACCAATGCTTAATGCGGTTAAAAAAGCAGATTTATTCATGTTTTATTCCTTTTAAAATTGAGTTTTAAGATTAATGTGAAATCGGTGCGCTTTAAGGCGTAACGGTCTCATCGTTTGTTGTGGTTGTCCCTTTGTTTACAAAATTATTCACAAATTTATTAATTAAACTTTCTAATACTAATGCCGATGTGGTAAAGGTTAGAGTATCACCATTTTTTAATTTGTCTTCTTCTGCACCGTTGGTTAAACCAATGTATTGTTCACCCAATAAGCCTGAGGTCAAAATAGCAGCATTGGAATCAATGCTAAATGAATATTGAGTATTTAATTGTAAACTGACTTTGGCTTGGAAATTTTGTGGGTCTAGCTCAATATTGCTCACACGTCCAACCAATACCCCCGCAGTTTTAATCGGAGCTTGTACTTTTAAACCACCTATGTCTTCAAATTCAGCATAAACCGTATAAGTTTGCTGCTTAGCTGAAAAATGATTGCCACCTGCAACTTGAAATGCTAATACGCCCAAAGCAATAGCACCAAGTAAGACAAACACACCAACCCAAAATTCTAAAATACCTTTTTTCATGTTGTTTTCCTGTGTTCTTATACGAACATAAATGCGGTTAAAATAAAATCTAATGCCAACACAGTGAGTGCTGATGAGACAACCGTGCGCGTGCTGGCACGTAAAATGCCCTCTGCAGTAGGGATACAATGAAAACCTTGATAAACCGCGATTAATGACACCGCTGTACCAAAACACAATGATTTAATGAGGCCATTGAATACATCATAAGATAAATTGATGTTATTTTGCATTTGTGACCAGAAAATGCCACCATCTAAGCCTAGCCATTCTACACCTACTAAATAACCACCATAAATCCCTGATATATTAAAGATACACGCCAATAGGGGCATAGAAATAACACCTGCCCAAAAGCGTGGTGCAACCACCCGCGCAATAGGATTGACTGCCATAATATTCATGGCTTCTAATTGCTCTGTGGTTTTCATTAAGCCAATTTCACTGGTCATGGCACCCCCTGCGCTACTGGCAAATAAAATCGCACCCAATACAGGCCCCAATTCACGTAATAATGATGCGGCTACCATAAAACCTAATGCATCTGCTGCTTTAAATTTGGCTAATTGAGTATAGCCTTGTAAGCCTATCACCATACCAACAAACAAACCTGACACAGCAATAATTAATATGGATAGTACGCCTGAAAAATACATCTGCCGAATAATTAGGCGCAGTCGCCATACCGAATAGGGTAATAAACGTAGAATGTGCAACAAGAATAATGAAGTTGCGCCCAATGTGCGTATAAAAGCGATGGTTTTTGCACCAATGATTTGAATCAAATTCATATTTTAATCACTTTGTTCGATACAACAAATCATCTTGCAAACTTGTTGTAGCAGGATAACGAAATGCCACAGGTCCATTGGGTAAGCCGCCAATAAATTGTTTAATCCATTCTGAATCAGATTGTGCCATTTCTTGTGGCGTGCCTGTAAATAAAATTTCCCCATGAGCCAAAAAGATGACTTGATCCACAATGCGTAAAGATTGCTTAATATCATGTGTCACCATGACGCTGGTGGAGTGCAATGCTTTATTGACGCGATGAATCAAATGTGCAATTACTCCCAAAGAAATTGGATCTAAACCTGTAAAGGGTTCGTCGTATAGCATTAATTCAGGATCCAAAGCAATGGTTCGGGCTAACGCGACACGTCGCGCCATTCCACCTGATAATTCTGATGGCATTAAATTTTCTGCGCCGTGCAAGCCAACTGCATGAAGTTTCAGCAATACCAAATCACGAATAATGGGTTCGGGTAAGTGCGTTAATTCACGCATGGGAAAGGCCACATTATCAAACACATTTAAATCGGTAAATAACGCACCCATTTGAAATAATACACCCATATGGCGGCGATGTTCGTTGATTTCTTGTGTCGTAAAGGTACTCAAATCGCGCCCTTTAATCAGTACTTTGCCTGATGTGGGTTGCAATTGTCCCGTAATCAAACGCATCATGGTTGTTTTGCCACTGCCCGATCCACCCATAATAGCTGCAAATTGACCTTGTGCTATGCAAAAATTCACATTTTGCAAAATAGGACGTTCAGCATAAGCAAAAGCGACATTTTGAAATTCAATAAATGGGATAGACATATATAGACATGGAGCAAAAAGAGCTATTTTAGAGGTTTTAAAAAGCAATTTACAAGAAGAAATAGCGATATGAACCCAATTTTACGCAAAGATAAGACAACACAGTAAAAGTTAATCTACATTAAGATATAAAGATTCGTTGACATCCTTCCCTCCGTGAACGGAGGGAATTCCTACT
>CAKARD010000020.1 GCA_916720425.1 uncultured Kingella sp.
TGACCGCTTGATTATTCAAGCGGTTTTTTTGTAAACACACACTGTTCATACACCACACAAAATCCCCTTGCACTCTAGCAATACTATATAATGACGCTTTTACTGCTCTAGTTTTATTATGTCTTTGCAAAATTTGGATTACTTAGATCGCATTCGTGTTGTGTTATCACGCACCAGCCACCCTGCCAATATCGGTGCTGCTGCGCGTGCAATGAAAACGATGGGTTTACACCAACTGGTTTTAGTGGCACCCAATCTAATGGTGACACCCATGACACCGCAACCGCCCGAATTTTGCGCCCAACACGCTTCATCTTTTTGTTTGCCCGAAGAAAGTTTCATTTTGGCATCAGGTGCTGTAGACGTATTAGAAAATGCCAAAATTGTGGCAACCTTACAAGAAGCATTAAAAGGAACAACCATCCGCTGCGCCCTAACCAGTCGCCGCCGTGAACTAACCAAACCACTACAAACCCCACGCGAACTCACTCCAGAATTACTCGCCACCGCCCAAGCTGAACAGGAAGTCGCCCTTGTCTTTGGCAATGAAACCTTTGGCTTGAGCATAGAAGAAGTACAGCAATGTAATCGCTTAATGACCATCTCAGGTAATCCTCATTATTTCTCATTGAATTTAGCCCAAGCCGTACAAGTGATTTGTTACGAATTATTCAGCCAAACTGAAGCAAATTTGCAACACTTGATTCCTGATCGGCATCTTGCCACATATGAGCAAGTATTGGGTATGGTGCAACACTTAGAGGCAACCATGCTGGAACTGGATTTTTTTCGCCGTCGTAATCAAGAACGCATGATGCGCCGTTTACATTCCTTATTTAGCCGTGCTGATATGACTACCGAAGATATTGATATTTTACGTGGTTTTTTTAACACCATCTCACAGCATCATAAATGAAACATATTGCGATTATTGGTGCAGGTTGGGCGGGTTTATCAGCTGCGGCATATTTAGCCCCGCATTATCACGTCAGCTTGTTTGAAGCTGGTCGTGTTGTGGGTGGTAGAGCCCGCACTCTTACATCTTCTCAATTTTCTTATTTGGACAATGGACAACATTTATTGATTGGGGCATACCAGGAAGTTTTTGCTTTATTAGATCGAGTGGGCGTATCACGTGAAACGGCTTTCTTGTGCCAACCACTACAATGGTATTTAGCAGAAGGTTTACAATTTCAAACACCATCTTATTTACCCAGCCCTTTAAATTTATTATGGGGAATTTTAAACGCAAAAAATGCTTTATTCAAAGAAAAATGGGCATTATTACGCCAAATGTATGCGCTAAAGTGCTGGTATCAAACCACATTATCCGACCAAAGTATTGCCACGTGGCTTAATTCACAAAACACCAGTTTATTTTGTCGCGAACAATTTTGGCAACCTTTAGTATGGGGTGCGATGAATACGCCAATAGACAAAGCCAGTTTGCGTGTCTTGTGTCATATTTTGACGGACAGTATTTGGAATCATGCCCGTTATGGTGATTATTACATTCCACGTATAGATTTAAACCAATTATTTGGCAATCCTGTGCTACGCTATATACAAAAACATGGCGGTCAATGCCATCTACAAACACGTCTTGATGCACCTGTGTTCAATGGTAAAAAATTATATTTAAATAATAAAAATTTTGATGCAATAATTTTGGCCGTAGCACCATATCATTTATCCGCACTTTTGCCACCTGATTTAGGCAAAGCAATGCGAGACTCAATCAGCACGTTACAATATCATGCCATCTGTACGGTCTATCTGCGTTATGATACACCAGTGCGTTTACCAAATGTGATGGTGGGGTTGGTTCATGGTACGGCACAGTGGCTATTTGATCGTTCCTGTATCAATGGTGCTAATGAAATTGTGGCGACCATTAGCCTTGCAGACCAATATCCCACCTATACTCAACAAGATTGGGTTCATCACGTGCAGCAAGATGTATTGCGTTTATGCCCTCAAGCCCCAGCCCCCATTGAGTGGAAAGTAATACACGAAAAACGTGCCACTTTGGCCTGTATCGTAAATCGCATTCTCCCTAATCAAAGTGATTTGAACCAATTAGGTATTTTTGTAGCTGGCGATTGGTTGCACCCTCATTATCCTGCTACACTAGAATCAGCCGTGCAAAGTGGTCAACAAACCGCCCAAAAAGTTATGCAATTTATATAAGGATAGAAATATGAATAATCACTTAGCCAACAAAACTTTATTAATCACAGGTGCATCACAAGGCTTAGGATCAGAAATCGCTAAGGCCTGCGCTCAAGCGGGTGCAACCGTCATTTTAATGGCACGCAATCAAAAAAAATTAGAAACAGTTTATGATGAAATTGTTGCCAGCCAATCTCCTGAGCCATTTGCACTTTGTTTTGACATGATAAAAGCAGAAGAGCAAGAGTTTAACCAACTGGCACAAACCATCGCTCAAGCCACTGAAGGCAAATTAGACGGCATTATTCACTGTGCCAGCTATCTATATGCCCTCTCACCCTTAGATTTTCAAACTGTTGCTGAATGGATGAATCAATATAAAATTAATACGGTCGCGCCCATGGCACTCACACGCGCCCTATTACCCATGCTCAAACAATCACCCGATGCTTCAGTTATTTTTGTAGGTGAAAGCCATAGCGAAACACCACAAGCTTATTGGGGTGGATTTGGTGCATCTAAAGCAGCATTAAATTATTTATGCAAAGTTGCTGCTGATGAATGGTCTCGTTTTAATAACTTACGTGCCAATGTATTGATTCCTGGCAAAATTAACTCTCCCCAACGCCTCAAAACACACCCAGGAGAAACCGCTGCTGAACGTAAAAACATGAGTGAAATCACGCCCGCGTTTATCTGGTGGGCCAGCGAACAAAGTCGCGGTCGTACAGGTGAATTAGTCTATTTATAACCCACAAATAGTTTCAAAAGCAGACCACGAATCTTGTTCTTGCTAAAACAGTCTCTCTTTAAATTAGAACCCTAAAAATAGGACAAACAAGGTTATGCATTCATCATTAATATATAAGGAATATTATGAAAATCAGCAGTTTTGGTGAGGTATTATGGGACGATTTTCCGACGGGAAAAGTATTGGGGGGAGCACCATTAAATGTTGCTGTACGCTTACGTATGCTGGGTGCAGATGCAACAATTATCAGTTGTTGTGGCAATGATGCGTATGGAGAACAACTACGGCAACAAGTGCAAGATTGCCATTTATCCACAAAATTTATTTACATTCACCCCGAACAAGCCACCAGTTTAGTAAAAATTTCACTTGACGACACAGGCAGTGCCCGCTATGAAATCGTATATCCTTGTGCATGGGACAAAATTACTCTAAGTCAAGAAGCCATAGCTCATGTAGCGCAATCTGATGTTTTGGTTTACGGCAGTTTGATTACTCGAGATGAACATTCACGCACCGCCTTATCACAACTCTTGAAAGTTGCAAAATTTAAAGTGTTTGATGTGAATCTACGCGCACCACACTATGATGTCGACCGCATAGGCCAAATGATGGAACAAGCCGACTTAGTGAAGCTCAATGATGATGAGTTTTATGAACTGTGTGCCGCTCATGGCTCGCCCTATCATAGCATAGAACAAAACCTTGACTTTTTGGCAGAACTCACACATACAAAGCAATTATGTGTTACCATGGGTTCACATGGTGCGGTGTATTATTGTGATGGTCAAGTGTTTGCACATCAAGGTTTTCGTGTCAAAGTAGCAGACACAGTGGGTGCAGGTGACAGTTTTTTAGCAGGCTTTATTTTTCAGTTGCAACAAAATGCCCACCCCAAAGATGCCCTAACTTTTGCTTGTGCACTAGGCGCGCTGGCTGCCACACAACAGGGTGCAACAGGAATCATTACATTGGATGATGTACAAACATTTATAAATCCTCATTAATTTTTTTCAATTATAAACATGCGTTGCGCCGCGTAGCACACTATGCCTTCAATGTATGGGCACTATTAAACATTGACAGGGGATTAACCTAAAACATACAATCTTACCTTTCACGCACCCATAAAGGTTATTATTATGAGTAAAAAAATCAGCATTTTAGTAGGAAGTTTACGCAAAGGCTCTTATGCACGTAAAACTGCGCTCAATATTATCAAAATGTTTCCCGCAGGTTACGATGCGCAAATCGTAGAAATTGGTGATTTACCCCTGTATAACTTTGATTATGACGATCCTAATGAAACCGATTTTCCTACACCCGAAAGCTACACACGCTTTCGTGAAACCATTAAGGCATCAGATGGCGTATTATTTGTCACCCCTGAAAACAATCGTACTGTTCCTGCCTGTATTAAAAATGCTATAGATATTGGTTCTAAACCCAATGCAGATGTAGCATGGAAAAACACACCAGCAGGGATTATTAGCCATTCAGTAGGCAAAATGGGCGGTTACAGCTCACAAAAAAATCTACGTTTAGCATTATCATACTTCAATATGCCGTTAACAGGTCAACCTGAAGTATTCTTGGGTAATTCTCCTACTTTGTTTGATGAAAAAGGTGATTTTATCCCCGCAACAAAAGAGTTTTTACAAGGCTATATTAATCAATTTGTCGAGTTGGTTGAAAAAAATCCGAAAAAATAAAACTATAAAATGCCACTCCAATTGGGGTGGTATTTTGTATTGGGTTAGGCAACATAATGAAATATCAAGACTTACGTGAATTTATCACGCAATTAGAGCAGCAAAATTTACTCAAACGAATCAAACAGCCTATTTCACCTTATCTCGAAATAACTGAAATTTCCGATCGTGTTTTACGACAAGGTGGTGCAGCATTATTATTTGAAAACGTAGTTAAAACAGATAATAATGCTTATGCATTCCCTGTGCTGAGCAATTTATTTGGCACACCCGAACGTGTTGCAATGGGTATGGGAGCAAAGAATATCGAACAGTTACGCGAGATTGGTAAAACATTGGCCTATCTGAAAGAACCCGATCCACCTAAAGGCATAAAAGATGCTTTGAATAAATTACCCTTACTAAAAGATATTTGGAGCATGGCACCCAAAATCATCAAAAATCCCCCTTGTCAAGAAATCGTGTTGCAAGGTGATGAAGTAGATTTGTATCAACTTCCAATACAGCACTGTTGGGTAGGCGATGTGGCACCTTTAGTAACATGGGGGCTAACCGTTACGCGCGGTTATCAGAAAAAACGCCAAAATTTGGGTATCTATCGCCAACAATTAATAGGCAAAAACAAACTGATTATGCGTTGGCTGGCACATCGTGGCGGCGCATTAGATTTTCAGGAACATAAACGCCTATTTCCCAATAAACCTTATCCTGTTGCAGTAGTATTGGGTTGCGATCCCGCCACCATTTTAGGTGCAGTGACACCCATTCCCGATACTTTAAGTGAATACCAATTTGCAGGCTTATTGCGTGGTTCGCGAACCGAACTAACCCGATGCATTGGTAATGATTTACACGTTCCTGCACGTGCCGAAATTGTATTAGAAGGGATGATTTATCCTAACGAAACTGCATTAGAAGGCCCTTATGGCGATCACACAGGTTATTATAACGAACAAGACTATTTCCCAGTGTTCACGGTTGAACGTATTACCATGCGCCATAATGCGATTTATCACAGCACTTATACGGGTAAACCTCCTGATGAGCCTGCTGTATTAGGCGTGGCATTAAATGAAGTTTTTGTGCCATTGCTACAAAAACAATTCCCCGAGATTGTGGACTTTTATCTTCCCCCAGAAGGTTGCTCATACCGTATGGCGGTGGTGAGCATGAAAAAACAATATGCAGGTCATGCTAAGCGTGTCATGATGGGTTGTTGGTCATTTTTACGCCAGTTTATGTATACTAAATTCATCGTTGTGGTCGATGATGATATTAATGTGCGCGATTGGAAAGAGGTGATTTGGGCCATTACCACGCGTATGGATCCTGTGCGTGATACTGTTTTAATGGAAAATACCCCCATTGATTATTTGGATTTTGCCAGTCCTGTTAGTGGTTTGGGTGGCAAAATGGGATTGGATGCCACACATAAATGGCAAGGTGAAACCCACCGAGAGTGGGGACGCGTCATAGAGCGCGATCCCAATACTGTTGCCAAAATTGATCATATTTGGCAAGAATTAGGTTTGTAACAACCTGCTTAGTGGATAAATTTAACTTATTTGGTTAAACTTTATCCACTACACATTATCAAGATTTTAAACATTTAATTGAGCTAAATCGGTATCTTTAGTCTCATGAATGCTCCAAAGAGCAATAATAGAAGCAACACAGTTAACCGCTAAATAAATTCCCACGCCTAAAATACCATAATATTTATTGATTTCAATGGCCACTAATGTAGCAATGGAGGCACCAACAATAGACGCAAAGTTATACGCCAATGATGCACCTGAATAGCGTACTTCGGTGGGAAACAACTCTGGCAATAATGCTGCCATAGGCCCAAAAGTCATACCCATCAATATCATACCCACAATTAAAAACGCTAATACTGATGAAGGTGTGCCTTGAGTTAAGAATAAAGGCATACACAAGCCAAAAATCAAAATCAAACTGCTAATTAACAGTAAAAATTTGCGCCGTCCTATTTTGTCCGCATAAATTCCCGATAAGCTGATACTGATACCAAAAATAATCGCTCCTATCATTAAAAAACCAGTAAAGGTATTGGCAGGAATACCTAAACCTGTTGGATGTCCTGCAGGTGAAATACCTACAGGTGTTTTGGAATAGACTTGCACAAAGGCAGTCATAATATAAAACAGCACATAGGTTGCGGTCATGATAAACGTACCTTGCAAAATCGGTTTTAAGTGATGTTTTAATACTGCGCTGACTGGTGCCTTTTGCGTTTTGCCTCGTTCTGTCGCTTCACGATACACATGGCTTTCATGCAACGTCATCCGCATCCATAAACCAATGACAACCATCACCAATGATAAAACAAATGGTATACGCCAACCCCAAGCCACCAAGGATTCATGCCCAATCATGGCACTAATCATAAAGAAAATACCATTGGCCAATAATAAACCAATCGGCGCACCCAGTTGCGGAAAAGTACCAAACCATGCACGTTTACCATCGGGAGCATTTTCAGTAGCAACCAATGCTGCCCCTCCCCATTCTCCTCCCAAGCCTAAACCTTGGCCAAAGCGACAAATACACAACAAAATCGGAGCCAATATGCCCATGCTTTCATAATTGGGCAATAAACCAATTGCTACAGTAGACAAACCCATAGTCAATAAAGACGCAACCAAAGTTTTTTTACGCCCAATTTTGTCGCCAAAATGCCCAAAAACTGCTGAACCAATTGGACGTGCAAAAAATGCTAGTGCCAGTGTAGAAAGCGATAAAATGGTTGCGATATGTGGATCTTGATCTTTTGGGAAAAACTGTGTGTTAAACACCAAAACAGCTGCCGCTGCATAAATATAATAATCGTAAAACTCAATGGCTGTGCCTATCATAGAAGCAATGGCCACTTTATAAGGGTTATTGCGCAAGGTAGTGTGTGACATAATAATTATTATCCAAAAGGTTAAAAATTTGATGGCTTAATATATTTTTTACAAAAAGGGTAAAATATACTGCTTTTGCCAAAAGACGTAAAGATATTTTAATAAACAACACAAGAGCAATAAGATAAACCTTTCGCACTGCCCAAAATAATATATCCCACAAATACACAGTACTTGCGGGACGAATCACACAGATTTTATTCAACTTTATTCTGTTTCACAATACTCATGCCTGCACTAATCAATCCCCCTAGATCTGCCACATTCGCAGGCATAATTACAGTATTGGTTTCTTTAGCAAGCTTACCAAATGCTTCTACATATTGTTCCGCCACTTTTAATCGTACCGCTTCATCACCACCTGGTTCATTAATGGCAGCTGCAACAATACGAATCGCATCAGCACTGGCTTGTGCAACCAAACGCAAAGCTTCAGCTTCACCTTCAGCACGATTGATTTGTGCTACTTTTTCACCTTTGGACGCATTAACTGCCGCTTGTGCCTCGCCTTCTGATTTTTTGATTTCAGATTCACGCTCACCTGTGGCCAAGTTAATTTGTTCAATTTTTAAGCCTTCAGATTGAGCGATACGCGCACGTTTTTCACGCTCAGCGGTAATTTGTGCTTGCATAGCACGCAAAATTTCTTTGGGTGGCACCAAATCTTTTATTTCATACCGCAATACCTTCACGCCCCACGATATAGCAGCCTCATCTAAAGCTGCAACCACAGTGCGATTGATATCTTCACGTTCTTCAAACGTTTTATCCAACTCCATACGTCCAATAACAGAGCGCAATGTAGTTTGTGCCAGCTGAGTAATGGCTAAAATATAATTACTAGAACCATAAGAGGCTTGCTTGGCATCGGTTACTTGAAAATACAAAATACCATCAACCGTTAACTGTGTATTATCACGAGTAATGCACACCTGACTGGGAACATCTAAAGGCACCTCTTTAAGAGAATGAATATAAGCAACGCGATCTAAAAACGGAATAAGAATATTTAGACCTGGAGACAACGTGGCATGATATTTTCCTAATCGTTCTACAATATAAGCCTTTTGTTGAGGCACAACTTTAAAAGATTTAAAACCTAAAATAATCAATGCAACTAAAATAATAATAGATGGGTACATAAGCTTATCCTTAATGGTTAAGAGGTTCTATGATAAGGGTAATGCCATTTTTGGCACAAATACGGGCATGTTCACCTGCTTCAAATAAATAGTATGCTTGTTCTGCTTGTGCTTCCCATGTGGTTCCACGATAAAAAACGCGCCATACACCGCCCGAAAGCGATTGCTCTATTTGTACAATATTTCCAATATCTAAATCATTATTATCACTATCTTTAGACGCATTTTTGCGAAACTGATAAACCAATACAATCCCAATAGCAGACAATATTGAGGCAATCAATAATGTACCTATCATCTCAAAGTGAAACAAAAACGCACTCAATGCCGCCCCCAAAAAGGCTAATGACAACACCAATAAATACACTACACCCAAAAACAATTCAATCACAAACACTAAAACTGAAGCAATAAGCCAAAAAGTCCACATTGCCATCTTTATTCCTTAAGGTTGTGAAATTTCAAAACTATGTGTAATCGGAACAGCTTTACTCATCATTAAACAAGCAGAACAATACTGACTTATAGAATCATCTACAGCTTTTTGCACTAATTTGGGATCAAGATCGCGTCCAATAATCTTGAAATGAATGTGCATCTTAATAAAGATACGCGGTGCGCTTTGCGCGCGCTCAGCCTCTATAGTAGTAATGCAATCTACAAAACCTGTTTGATTTTTAAGTGCTGCCACAACATCAATACTAGAACAACCCGAAACTCCCATCATCAAAGTTTCCAGAGGGCTGACACCACGCTTTAAACCTTCACTGGCAGGTGTGCCATCCATGACAATGCTGTTGCCATTTTCGTTAGCAGAGACAAAGGTGCGATCATCTAACCATTGAGTGATAATTTTCATCGTAGAAACCTTTCTAAATGAGCATAAAACAAAAAAAATACTAATTAGAATTTGGAATGGATATTATCTCATATTTATCTTAATCTTTCTTAAAAAAGATATTTTGTGCCACATTTTTTCTAATATTTCACGCTTCTTATAAATGTGTATTAAAATAGTAAAGTACACCGTTTAGATGTGCATCTTTTAATTTTAGTAATGCAAAGGAAATATTATGTCTCAAACTTTTGATGTTGCCGTGATTGGCGCAGGTCCTGGTGGTTATGTGGCTGCAATTCGTGCCGCACAACTGGGTTTTAAAACCGTGTGTATTGATGCAGGAATGAATAAAACAAAAGATGCACCTGCTTTGGGCGGTACATGTTTAAATGTGGGTTGCATTCCATCAAAAGCGTTATTACAATCATCGGAACATTTTCATGCTGCACAACATGATTTTTCAGAACATGGTATTAGCGTGGGTGATGTTACGTTTAATGCAGCTAAAATGATAGAACGTAAAGATGCGATTGTTACCAAGCTTACAGATGGTATTAAATTTCTATTCCAGAAAAATAAAGTAGAAAGTATTTTTGGGCGTGCATCTTTTTCAGGTAAAAATGGTGATTTATGGCAAATCAACGTAGATAATGGCACCACTTTAGAAGCCAAACACGTCATTATTGCTACAGGCTCTGTACCACGTGGTTTGCCACAATTAGTACAAATTGATAATATTAATGTGCTAGACAATGAAGGTGCCCTCAATTTAACTGCAGTTCCCAAAAAACTCGGCGTTATTGGCTCTGGCGTGATTGGTTTAGAAATGGGTTCAGTGTGGAAACGTTTGGGTGCAGATGTACACATTTTAGAAGCCGCACCCGTATTTTTACCTGCTGCCGATCAACAAATCGCAAAAGAAGCATTGAAATATTTTACTAAAGAACAAGGTATAGACATTCAATTAGGAGTAAAACTTAATAAAATTGAAAATGTCGCTCAAGGTGTAGTCGTAGAATATGAAGCAGAAGGTCAAGTTAAATCAGAAACATTTGATAAATTGATTATTGCTATTGGTCGTGTGCCTACAACCCAAGGCTTGGGTGCAGAAAAAGTCGGTTTGGCAATAGATGAGCGTGGCTTTGTAGTGGTTAACGAAGATTGTCAAACTAATTTACCTAATGTATGGGCAATTGGTGATGTGGTGCGTGGTCCTATGTTGGCACACAAAGCCAGCGAAGAAGGCGTAGCTGTAGCAGAACGTATTGCAGGTCAAAAACCCTACATTGACTTAGGCGTTGTACCATTTGTAATTTATACTGATCCCGAAATTGCTTGGGTGGGCAAAACTGAAGAACAACTCAAAGCTGAAGGGATAGCTTACAAAAAAGGAACATCAGGTTTTGGTGCCAATGGTCGTGCCTTAGGTTTGGGTAAAGCCAAAGGCACAATTAAAGTATTGGCTGATGAAAAAACAGATCGTATTTTAGGCGTACATATGATAGGTCCAATGGTAAGTGAATTGATTGCCGAAGCCGTCAGCAGCATGGAATTTAAAGCCAGCAGTGAAGATATTGCACGCATTATTCATGCACACCCAACCTTATCTGAAGTGTTACATGAAGCAGCATTAGCAGCGGATAAACGCGCATTACATGGCTAATTAACTTCCCCTCATAAATCATCGTCTGAATTACTTTAATTCAGACGATTTTTTAATTAATCATAAATATAAAATCCCAATCCTTTAACTTAATGAAGGTAAGCAAAGTGGTTCAGGCTGTAAATCAATCGCAAATTTTTGTTTGACACTTTGACAAATATGCCGTGATAACGCACATATATCTTCTGCACTGGCTTGATGTTTATTCACCAGTACCAATGCCTGTTTATCATGCACTGCTGCACCGCCTAAAGTGTAACCTTTTAAACCACATTGATCTATCAACCACCCTGCTGGTAGTTTTACCCTACCATTTTCTTGTGGATAATACGGCATACTAGGATAATCTGCTAATAAATCTTGTGCTTGCTGTATAGATATAATGGGATTTTTATAAAAACTACCAACATTACCCAAAACATTGGGATCGGGCAATTTTTCACGCCGAATCTGGCACACAATATTCGCCACATCTTGTGCCGTTATATCTTGCATTAAAACACGTTGTGTCAAATCATGGTACTGTAAACGAGGTCGAAATTGAGTCGAGAGCCGAAATATAACCGATAAAATTAACCATTGAGGCCGGCGTTTAAAAATACTATCACGATAGGCAAATTGACACTCTGTATTATTTAGCGTGAAATAGCGTTCAGTTGCAAAATCAAAACAATACACACTATGGATAAAATCTTTTACCTCCACACCATATGCACCAATATTTTGCACAGGAGAGGCACCTACTGTTCCAGGTATCAAGCTCAAATTTTCCAAACCGTACCAGCCCATAGACAAAGTATATTGCACAAAATCATGCCAAACTTCACCCGCTTGTGCTTCTATTAACACTTGCTCACCTTGTGCCTCAACAAATGCAATACCACGATTTGCCATGTGAACCACATAAGCAGGATAATCGGATAAAAACAAAATGTTACTTCCACCACCCAACCACAAAGCATCTTGCCAAATAAAATCAGGTAGATGAATTAGTTCATCTAAATCATTATGATGGTTATGTAATATCACAAAATTTGCCGCACGAGCGTGTAAACCAAAAGTTGTATAAGATGAGAGTTCTTGATTACAAATAGAATTTAACATGGCATCAATGACTACATTAATCAGTAAAATATGGACGCATATTAGCGCGTTTTAATGGGCTTGCCTATTATGTCTTATTATCCATCTATCCACGATAATCATATCAGCCAAGCCTTTTTAATCACAGGCGTTATGTATCAACCTTTTTTATTCAATAGTGCTAACTTTATCCCACGCCAAAATGGTTGTATGGGCATATCACGCACCCTCATCAGTATGATGATGCACATTAAAATCAGTATATGCATAGGTAAAAATCCCAACCAAAATGAAATCTTACCATTACTCACCGCATTACGTAGCAAGGTCAAGCCATTCTGATAAATTAAAAAAAATCCTACCGCTACAAATACGTGATACGAATTACCCGTACGCGGATTAAAATAAGAAATTGGAATAGTCAATAAACTCAATAATATTACCGTTATAGGTAAAGACAAACGCCACATTAATTCTGCTTGGTATTGTGGATTAGTACTACTCCAAAGTTCCGATGTTGCAATAGTACGGCGATGTTCTATAGGGTTAGTGATTTTGGGTGTGGTTTGAATAATCAATTCCAAGCGGTCAAAAGAAATTTGATCAAAATCTCCTTGCCCTGCCACACCCAAATAACGATATCCTTTTTCTAATATTAATACACGTCGATTATTTTTCTGTTCCAAATGCCCTTGTTGAGCAAAAACAATGCTATCTTTTTGAGTATTAGGATCAACCTCACGAACAAATAAATGATTCATCTGCCCCTGCTTTGCATCAAAATGCTCAACAAAATACACACGATTACTATTTTTTCCTAATTCGGTAAATGTTCCTTGCTCTACCAAAGAAAGATTTTGTTGTTGTTTAAGAATCTCGGCGTATTCACGACTACGTAATTCTGCCCATGGTAAAACCGCCAATTGCATTGCCGCCACCAATACTGCTAACGGTATAGCAAAAGTCAAAACAGGTCCAATCCATCGTCGTAAACTCAAGCCACTGGATAACCAAATTGCCATTTCACTATCACGCCAATAACGTGTCAATACAGTCAGCGTGCTAATATAAGCTGTCAACACCACTAAAAGTGGCGTCATGCCCACCACCCAAAAGCCAATCAGTGCGGCAACTGCATCTATAGCAACACGACCATCAGCAGCGCGCCCCAACATATTGATGCCTTGAGTAAAAACCAATATCGCCAAGACAACCCAAAAAATGGCCATTGCGGTTAATGTGGTCTCTTTAATAAATTGTTTTTTATAAATCATACAATAATCTATTTAATAATGAGGCGGGATTTCTTCTAATAAACTATACGGTTTAGCCTGCCCTTGTTCATCTTGTTGCTGGATTTTTTGATACAATAAGCGTAATTGTGATTGTTGTAAATCCAAATTATTCTGCATTTGAACAATCGTATTATTCAATGTCATCAATAAATCTTCTTGTAAAGCAACGTGAATCTCCAGTTCAATAATGCGTTGTTCTAATTCATTCATCATGATCTCCTTTGAGTTGCCACTGATTTCATAATCAGAAAAAGTTCATTCATTATATAACTGGCATACAAGGGGCAAAATGCCTAAGGTAAAACCTACCCATTGTGCTAAATCATCATCACTCAATACCGTTTGATTCTCTAATTGCACCACACCATAAACCTTACCTTCTTCTCCACAAATAGGTAAAGCACAAAGATAATGTGCACGTTGATAATGTTCACCCAACACTTCACCACGCCTCAACCATTGAGCCACATCGTCAACAATATTTGCCCATCCTGATTCTAGAACACGTGCTACAAGATAATGCTCAATGTTATACGTATTCAAATCAAAATGTGATTCTATTTCTACGCCCTGAGACATTAAACATACAACCTGCCTTTCATCTGTAAGCACACCATAAATCGCTACTGACTGCACTGGCGTACGTGTATATTGTGAGTCCAATGCCATAAACAACGCTTTAAATAAGTGTTCTTGCGTAAACCACTTAGCAGGAAAGCACGCTTTCTGCCATGCCTCTAATTCTAAATGCACAACACCCTGTTCAATTATGCTTTGTATTATCGCACGCGATACCGCCACATCTTCTGCATTCAAATGTAATGCTTGTGTATCTAAATAATCTTGAATTTGTATCATAATATATGCTGAATATTTAAAGGCGCAAGCGCATGGCCATTGATACGCCAAACACTTGCATTAGCAACAGGTAAATGTCTTTGAAAAGCACGAAAAGCACGCATTTTATCACCACTTTCAACATCAAATCCCAATAATCGCCATACCAACAAAGCTATCCAAATACCATGCCCAAACAATATACTGTTATTAGGAAATTCTGACCATGTTTGCGTAAACTGATTCATCCGTTCATTAAACGCCATAAAAGATTCTGTATCTTGTCCCATAGATACACGACTATCTGCACGTTGCCAGTAATCTTGCACCATAATTTGTCGCTGTTCCAATGATAAAAATGCGATATCCTGCCATGCTAAATACGAAAATTCATTAAGCAAAGGTAAAATAATAGGATGGATATTGTATTGTTCACAATAAGGCATGGATGTTTGTTGGGCGCGGCACATTTGCGATACAAAAACAGAACAAGCAGTTGGTAAATACATTACTAAATTTTGAGCTTGTTGCCAACCTAGTGGACTTAAGGGTATTTGATAATCTGGGCATGTTTCCAAACCTGCGTTAGCAACACTTTGCCCATGACGCACAATATATAAAGTTTTCATGCCCGACCTTTCCGAGCCATTTTTTTGGCTTCACGCTCCACTTTTAGTTGCGCTTCCTTCTGACGTGCGGCCTTTAACCATATTTCCCACTGATTGGGCGTTTCTAAAGTAATACGACCTATTGCCCCCATACGAAAATCCGTTAAAACTAATTCAGCTGCTTTTTGATAATTGATGCGCCCACCACTTAATAAAGCCCCACGTTTTTGAGCCACCCATTCCAACCAAGCAACATCATCCCAATGACTAGAAGGATTTTTATTTGCCATATAACGCTCTTGCAATAATGACAAATAATGGCGACGCAAATAATCCAACAAAACTAATGCCACTTCTTCTTCATCTAATGCATTACGTCCTATCGCCCCAGAAGCCGCCAAATTATAACCACTCTCTTCTACAATAATCTTAGGCCACAACATCCCTGGTGTATCATACAACCAAAAATCATCTGCTAAAAACAAACGCTGTTCTGTTTTTGTAATCCCAGGTTCATTACCTGTTTTTGCTGATTTTTTACCTAGCATATTATTAATTAAAGTAGATTTTCCTACATTAGGAATACCACAAATTAACACACGTAAAGGCTTATCTATACCTTGACGCCGTGGTAATAAACTACGACACGCATAAATAATCTTAACCACTGCGGCTTTCTCTTCACTATCCAGTGCAATTGCCTGTGTCTGATTTTTTTGATTAAAAAAATCTAACCATATTTTAGTGCGATCAGGATCGGCTAAATCTTGTTTATTCAGAATCTTTAACTTAGGTTTACCCTTTTCTAACTGCGCCAATAGCGGATTCTCACTTGATGCGGGTAAACGCGCGTCAAGCATTTCAATTACCATATCTACAGTTTTCAAACGTTCGGCAATCACTCTTTTTGCCTTATTCATATGACCAGGAAACCACTGAATTGCCATTATTATTCCATTTCATCATAACGTAAGTAAAGGCAACACTAATATTGAGTTGCCTCTGACATTATACGCGATTTACTCACCTACTTTAGATTATCACCAAACCATTTTTGACATAAACGATAAAGGCATAGAGAAACTCCATAAATGGTTAATAGAAAAAGCAGTAGATCTAACTAATTTGCATGTATGTTTTGAAGCCACTAAAAAGCCTATATCGGCGAAAAAAGTAATTAGAGACCTTTGCAAAATCCCCAAAATCCTCTAAATTCCCAAAACAGCGTCAGGCCATAGAAGTCGATGAAGAAGGACAAATCAGTGGCCAAACCACACCAAGCAAAGATAAAGATGCCTTCTGGACAAAGACAAACGGCCTCTATAAACTCGGTTACAAACAGCATACCCGCACCGATGCAGAAGGCTATATTGAGAAACTGCATATTACCCCCGCCAATGCCCATGAGTGCAAACACCTGTCGCCTT
>CAKARD010000021.1 GCA_916720425.1 uncultured Kingella sp.
ATGATCAAAGTCTGCAATAATTAAACTACCTGACATGGTGCCATCATCTTCTGGTAGAGGATTGGGGCCTGCGGTTAATAGGCGACCTTGGGCATCTAGGGTTTTGAGTCGTTCTAGATGCGCAGGACGGGCAGCGGCGCGTTGTTCACGTACACCTTCGGCATCGGTGGCTAAAATCATAAAGAGCATATTAATTCTCCTTGGGTAAGTGGCGCATAAGATAGATACCTTGCGCCAATGAAAAAATAATAATTAAGGGTAAATATCCCCACATTTTGAATTGTATCCAAGTTGCTTCACTGGCTTGATCAAATGGATAGGCAATGGCTAAATTTAGTAAACCTAAAAATACAAAAAATATTATCCAAGTATAACCCAATTTATTCCATATATGATCAGGTAGGGCAATTTCTTTGCTCATGAGCAAACGCAAGCTGTTTTTACCACGCCATTGCATTATGGCCATAATCATAGCCATAAACCAAGGTAGAATCGTGGTTTTAAGCATAATAAAAGTGCGATCATTTAATATAATGGTTAAACCACCAAAGACTGTAATTAATATTAAACTCAGCCATTGCATGGGTTCAAGTTTCTTATGTTGCCAATAGGTTAGACCTGCTTGGGCGATGCCTACTATAACTGCCACAGCCGTAGCTAATATGATATTTTTGCTCACCGTATAGGTAACAAAAAACAGAATAATGGCAATAAAATCACTAAATGCTTTCATAGTAAAGATTAGGAGTAAAAATAAGATAATGTTGGTTTGTAAGTATGGGCTGGGATTGGTGTGTTCAATCGGTTGCAAGTTAATACTTTATTTTGATATTTTTGCTCACTGATAAAGATAAACTAGATAAATAATCGTTATTTGTTGTCTAATACCAGATGATAACAGTTTACATCATGATTTGCACGAGAACTTCTTTTAATAAAAACCCTGCAATCCCTAAACCTAATACAAAAAATAAAATGATCATGCCTTTTTTGCCTACTTTAGATTCTTTACCCAGTTGCCAAATAATAAAACCTAAAAAAATAATAAAAATGCTCAAGCAAATACGTAAAGACCAAGTAGCAAATTGTTCTTCTGTCATAAAATGTTCTTTCTGTGTGAATGTTTTTGTTAATGTTATTTATTGTGTATTTAAACCAATATGGCATGATTTTACTTTGACATATTGGTTTAAATTTTATTTATTATAATTGTAACATTTGTTCGGTGTATGTTTGCACATGATTGAGCAAATCCAGATTATTGGATAGTTGGGTTTGATAAGATGGAATCATGTGTTGTAGTTTTTCTTGCCATGCGTTCATATGGGGCGCAAAACAACGCTCAAGAACATCTAGCATAATACTAACTGAAGTAGATGCACCTGGAGAGGCTCCCAGTAAGGCCGCTAAAGAACCATCAGCAGCACTAATTACTTCTGTACCAAACTGTAATACACCTTTGCCAGTTTCGGTGTCTTTGATAATTTGTACACGCTGCCCTGCGGTAACCAAATCCCAATCTTCATTTTTTGCATCAGGAACAAATTCTCGCAATTCTTGCATGCGTTGTTCTTTGGTTAGCAAAACTTGTTCTACTAAGTATTTGGTTAGGGGTAAATTTTTAATGCCTGCTGCAATAACTGTGCCTAAATTGTGTGTGTGTACGGAGGCAAGTAAGTCTAAACACGAACCTTCTTTTAAAAATTTAGGCGTGAAACCTGCAAAAGGACCAAATAATAGGGTTTGTTTGCCATCAATGAAACGTGTGTCTAGATGTGGAACGGACATGGGAGGCGCGCCTACTTTGGCTTTACCATACACTTTAGCAAAATGTTGTTGCGCCACTTGTTCATTGCGACACACCATAAACAGCCCACTGACAGGAAAACCGCCAATGTGTTCTCCTTCGGGAATGCCTGATTTGTGTAATACATTTAGGCTTCCACCACCGCAACCAATAAATACAAATGCTGCACGATGTTTTAATGTTTGTCCTGTATTGATATTATAAACCGTTAACTCCCATTTTCCATCTTGGGTACGCTGTAAATCTTTTACGCAATGTGCATAGTGTTCTTGCATACCATTTTTAACTAAATGGGCAAACAATTTGCGTGTTAGTTCGCCAAAATTCACATCGGTTCCCGTATCGATGCGTGTGGCTGCGATAGGTTCTGATATAATACGATTATTCATCATCAAGGGTAACCATTCTTGCAAGGTTTCTTTATCCTCGCTGTATTGCATATTATTAAAGAGTGGATGTTGTGATAAGGCTTGATGGCGATTTTTGAGAAAACGCACGTTGTCTGTACCTTGTACAAAACTGATATGAGGTAAACGGCGAATAAAGGATCGTGGATCATCAATGTATCCTTGTTTTATCAAATATGACCACATTTGCAAGGATTGTAAGAATTTTTCGTTGACGACAACAGCGCGATTAATGTTCACGTTGCCATCGGCTTGTTCTGGTGTGTAGTTGAGTTCACATAAAGCGGCGTGTCCTGTGCCTGCATTGTTCCATTCAAAAGAACTTTCTTGTGCACACGCGCTTAATTGCTCAAAGAGGGCAAGGCTTTTTTGGGGAGCCAGTTCTTGTAAAAATGTACCCAAAGTGGCACTCATAATGCCAGCACCAATTAAGGCTACATCGGATTCAGTGATAGTGGTCATATTATTATCCTTTGCTGTATGGTTCCGATAACATGTTTAGATTATACCCAAGTTTGTAAAAATGTGTTATCTCGTTACACTTAGTTACATTAATAAATTCTGTTATTGCTATTTTTAAATGGTTGAAGCTGACTATTTAGGGCGGTAGAATGAACACTTATTTGCTTGATACAAACCAAGGACACAATAATGCGAAATACACCTATTTATAATTTTTCTGCGGGACCGGCTGTGTTACCCGAAAGTGTTTTACGTACAGCACAAAGTGAAATGTTTGATTACAATGGTACGGGTTTTTCGGTTATGACTATGTCGCATCGCTCTGATGTGTTTGCCAGTATTTTGTATCATGCGGAACAAGATTTACGCCAACTTATGGATATCCCTGATAATTATAAGGTATTGTTTTTGCAGGGAGGAGCATCGGCACAATTTAATCAAGTGGTGATGAATTTGGCAGATGGCTTCAAGCGCGTAGACAGCGTAGTAACAGGTAATTGGTCAGAAATTGCGCATTCTCAGATGGGAAAATTAACCAATACGCCCATTCATTTGGCGGCCGATGGTAAACGCGATTATCAATATAAAAATTTGCCGCCTGTTTCTTCTTGGGATATTGATAAAGATTCGGCATTTGTGCATTTTGTGATTAATGAAACAGTGCATGGCTTGCAATACCGTGAAGTGCCTAAATTAGATGCGAGTATGCCACCTTTGGTATGCGATATGTCATCTGAAATCTTATCTCGCAAAGTCAATGTGGCGGATTTTGGTTTGATTTATGCGGGAGCGCAAAAGAATATTGGACCGAGTGGGGCAACTATTGTGATTATTCGTGAAGATTTGTTAGAACGTTGTTCAGACCGTATTCCTGATGTATGGAACTATAAATCGCATGTTAATCGTCAAGGTATGTATAACACACCTGCTACTTATCCTATTTATATTGCTGGCTTGGTATTTCGTTGGTTGCAGTCGCAAGGTGGTGTGGCGCAAATGGAGACCATCAATACATTAAAAGCGAAAATATTGTATGCTGCAATTGATGGTAGCGGGGGCTTTTATAAAAACGATGTTCATCCAGGCGCACGTTCTAAAATGAATGTTGTCTTTACGACGGGTAATGCAGAGTTGGATGAATTGTTTGCACAAGAATCTACAACGCGCGGTTTGCAATTGTTACGTGGATATAAAGCGGTGGGAGGAATGCGTGCTAGTATTTATAATGCCATGCCTTTGCAAGGTGTGGAGACCTTGATTGAGTTTATGACTGAATTTCAAAAGCGTTATGGTTGATGAGTGTTGAGCATGCGTCGCATACTACGCTATCAGTAAGGCTGTTAAACTTGGACTCAATGTTGCTGTTGATGGCGCACAAAGTGCGCCCAAGCCCGCTTCGCGGGCTTGCTCTTTGCACCCATATATAATCGAAAAATCCTGATATTGTGGCATACACAGCGTGGTACGCGGTGCAACGCGTGTTCATCTGATAACCAAAATTTCCCCATCTTCTTTTAGATTGCACTGTTATGTCTGTTTGTTTCCATTGCGGTTTACCTGCGCCTGATAATGAATTAACCATTCAATACGAAAATAGCACTCAGCCTGTGTGTTGTGCAGGTTGCCAAGCTGTAGCACAAAGTATTATTAATGCAGGTTTGGGCAGCTATTATAAAAATCGTACTGCCATAGCCAATCAAGCTGCATTACCACCTGATGAAGTATTGGCACAACTTAAATTGTATGATTTACCCGAAGTGCAAGCGGATTTTGTACAAGTTTTACCCGAAAACGAAAAAGAAGCCATGTTGATGTTAAATGGTATTACTTGTGCAGCTTGTGCGTGGCTGATTGAACAACGATTATCGCGCCAAGTTGGCATGATGAAGGTGGAAATGAATTACAGCACACAACGGGCGCGTGTGCGTTGGGATGATACTCGTGTGCATTTATCGGATATTTTGCTGTGGGTACAACAGATAGGTTATACTGCCGCACCTTATGATGCGCAAAAACTAGAAGAAAACAATCTGCGTGAACGAAAAAAAATGCTGATTCGTTTGGCTCTGGCGGCTCTGGCAAGTATGCAAACCATGATGTTTGCTTTACCTACTTATTTGTATCAGGACATTGAACCTCAATATCTGACAATTTTGCATTGGGGCGCATTTTTAATGGTTTTGCCAGCTATTTTGTATTCGGCACAACCCTTTTATCATGGTGCATGGCGTGATTTTCGCAATCGGCGTACGGGTATGGATACGCCTGTTGCTATTGCCATTACTTTGACTTTTATTGCAGGTTTATATGCATTAGCAACCCAATCAGCACAAGGCATGTATTTTGAAAGTATTGCTATGTTTGTGTTTTTTTTGCTGTTGGGGCGATTTATGGAACAGTCAGCACGGCGCAAAGCGGGAGACGCAGTGGAGCGTTTGATGAAACTGGTTCCCTCTTTTTGCCATAAAATACCCAATTATCCCAAGCAAACCACACAAGAAGCAGCCGTAGCCACCTTGCGCGAAGGTGATATTTTGTTAGTAAAAGCAGGCGAGAGCATTCCGATAGATGGAATCGTGCTAGAAGGAATGAGTGAAAGCAATGAAGCCATGTTAACAGGGGAGAGCCTACCTATTAGCAAACGAGCAGGTGATAAAGTTATGGCAGGCACGCTCAATATCAGTAATGCCCTAATCATACAAGCGACACAAGTGGGCAACCAAACACGCTTATCACACATTGTACAATTATTAGATAAGGCCTTATCGCAAAAACCACATTTAGCACAATTGGCAGAGCGTTATGCTTCGGGATTTACTTTATCTTTGATTATTTTGGCGGTACCAACTTTTATCGCATGGTGGTATTACTCTGATGTCGCACGAGCATTGTGGGTTACAGTTGCTTTATTGGTGATGACTTGTCCGTGTGCATTATCCCTTGCCACACCAGCAGCATTGGCGGCCAGTACAGGAAGACTTGCCCGTGAAGGTATTTTAATTACCCAAGGACACGCTTTAGAAAGCTTGGCGCATATTACAGATGCCGTATTAGATAAAACAGGCACACTCACGCAAGGTAAATTATCGGTACAACAATTTTACAATCATTCCGATACATGGCAAGATGATGAACTAATGGCCATCGCACATGCTTTGGAACAACATTCCGAACACCCCATTGCTCAAGCCATTTTAAAGACAACTTGTCCCAACACCAATATCATTATTGAATCACGCCACAATGAAATAGGTCAAGGTATACGCGCCACTATTTTGTATCAAAATCAGCAACATATTTGGGCAATTGGCAAACCAGAATTTGTTGCACAATGGTCGGGCATCATACCTCTTAAATGGCAAACATTATGCCAAACGGGCAGTGTGATTATGTTGGGTAATGAAATAGAATTTTGTGCTGCATTTGTGTTGCAAGATACACTCAAAACAGACGCATTGGCTACTGTGCAACAGTTACAAGCACAAAACATCAACGTGCATATATTAAGCGGGGATAATAAAGCTTCAGTCAAACAATTAGCTCAAACCTTGAATATACACCATTATCAAGCCAATGCCTTGCCTGAAGATAAATTAACTTATGTGCAACAATTACAAGCCCAAGGTAAGCATGTATTAATGCTGGGCGATGGTATTAATGATGCGCCTGTTTTGGCGATGGCGGAAGTTTCTGTTGCCGTGCCTAATAGTGCCGATGCAACTAAAGAAAGTGCTGATGTGGTTTTACTCAACGACAAATTGAGTGCGTTATCCCTAATGTTAAATCAAGCTCATCACACCCAAACCATTATTCATCAAAATTTGCTATGGGCAACACTATATAATTTTGCTGTGATACCATTGGCAGTATTGGGTTATGTGACACCATGGATAGCAGCAATTGGCATGAGTGCCAGTTCACTTTTAGTGGTAGCGAATGCTTTGCGTTTGCGAAAATAATTGGTACGATTGGTATAAAGTATAGGGCATAAACTTTGGATATATTTGTTTTATTCACTATCTTGACTTTGCTATAATCTTTTCACTCAAATCTTGTTTTTATTATCTTTTATGACTGTGCCTGATTTTGTTCAAGTTCTTGCCAAAGATCGTTATTTTTTACAATCTGCCTTTAAAAATCCAGAAAAATACGGTGGACAACAAAGTGTGGAACAAAAATACCAAAAATCTCATGAACGTTATCTCAAACGTTTATCTCATTTGCCCCATGTTACCTTGAATATTGACTTACCCGTTTATACTAAGTTAGATGAGATTAAATCCATTATTGCACAACATCAAGTAACCATTATTTGTGGTGAAACAGGGTCGGGTAAGACCACGCAAATTCCACAAATCTGTTTGGAGCTGGGGCGTGGTGTATCGGGATTAATTGGGCATACTCAGCCACGCCGTTTAGCAGCGCGCTCAGTGGCAGAACGAATCGCAGAAGAATTACACAGCGATATTGGGCAAGTTGTGGGTTACAAAGTGCGTTTTAATGACAAAACCGCGCCATATTCTTATATTAAATTAATGACAGATGGTATTTTGCTCGCGGAAACCCAAACCGATCGCTATCTTACCGCTTATGACACATTAATTATTGACGAAGCACACGAACGCAGCCTAAATATTGATTTTTTACTTGGCTATATCAAACAAATTTTGCCCAAACGTCCTGATTTAAAAATCATTATTACTTCGGCCACCTTAGATGCTGAGCGTTTTTCGCAACATTTTAATAACGCACCCATTATTGAAGTGAGTGGGCGCACTTATCCAGTAGAAATTCTCTATCGTCCTTTGCACGAAAAAGACGAAGATGAAGCCGAGATAGAAATGGCCGATGCAATTGTGGATGCGGTTGATGAATTAGCCCATTTAGGTGAGGGCGATGTGTTGGTGTTTTTATCGGGTGAACGCGAAATCCGTGAAACTGCTGAAGCACTGAGAAAATCTCCTTTACGCAAAAACGATGAGATATTGCCCTTATTCTCGCGATTATCGCACCAAGAACAACACAAAATCTTTCACCCAAATGGGTCAATACGGCGCATTATCTTAGCGACGAATGTGGCTGAAACATCCCTCACTGTCCCTAGAATTAAATATGTGGTGGATACAGGTTTGGCACGCGTGAAACGCTATTCGGCGCGTGCGAAAGTGGAGCAATTACACGTTGAAAAAATCTCGCAGGCTGCCTGCAAACAACGTTCGGGGCGGTGCGGGCGCATTTCGGCTGGTGTGTGTATCCGATTATTTTCAGAAGAAGATTTTAATCAACGCCCTGAATTTACCGACCCTGAAATTTTGCGCAGTAATTTGTCGGGCGTGATTTTGCGGTTGATGTCATTGGGATTTGGCGATATGGAGACGTTTCCGCTTTTGGATATGCCCGAACAGCGCTATATCAATGATGGGTATCAGGTGTTGTTGGAATTGGGAGCGATTGTGGAAATATGATTAAAAATTAGGATTAAACATGAATATTCTCGCAACTATTGGATTATACCTTATGTTCTTTATTTTGCTATTTATAGCAGTTGGTATTATTTATTCTGTTATCTCTTTTATAGTAAGATTATTTCGAGCAGAAGAAAAAGCTGTAAAACAAACTAAAAGAGTAATATGGCTAATAGGTTTTTCAATATTTGTATTTTGCTTTTTTTATCGGAATTATGTTTAAATTAGATGATAAGCAAAAAGGAAATGAAGCATATTTAACTCAACCATTACATGAAACATATTCCAATCAAGAATAATTCAATACCAATAGAAAAGCTCAATATTTACCGTGCAAGAAAAGTAAACCAACTGGTATATGTCAAGATGGTACTGAAACATGTGCAAGGGTAAAACAAGGTGCTTGTTCGCATCATGGTGGTGTAAAAGTTTTTTGGTATAACTAATACTCATTAAAATTCGTAGTCGGGCATTTATGCCTGATAAACTCCAATCAACATGCTAAAAATTTTTGGGCATAAATGCCCAACCTAAAACTATGCAAAAATCTACCCAAAAATACCAACTCACCCCCCTAGGCAAAAAAATGGCACGCCTGCCATTAGACCCAAAAATTAGCCGAATTTTATTGGCGGCACAAAAACACGATTGTATGGCGGAAATGCTGATTATTGTGTCTGCCTTGTCGATTCAAGACCCACGCGAGCGACCGCTTGAAGTGCGTGATTTGGTGAATAAGGCACACGAGCGTTTTGCGGATAAACAGTCAGATTTTTTAACCTATTTGAATATTTGGGATAGCTTTCAGCGTGAACGTGATAAAAAACTCTCTAATAAACAATTGATTCAATGGTGTCATCAATATTTTTTATCTCATTTGAGAATGAGAGAATGGCGCGAATTGCATGCTCAATTGGTTGAAATGGTTGTGGAAATGGGTTTGGCGAGCAAAGAACAAACGTTCAGGCAGCCTGAAAATTTGTCGCTGTTTGAACAATCTGAATTATCTGATAATTTAGATTTGTCTGCAAAAATCAAACAAAAACAATTAGATAAAAAAAATCATCGTGCCAATGTTCAAGCGAAAAAACAAGCCAGTTATGAGCAAATTCATCGCGCTTTGCTCACAGGGCTGATAGCAAATGTTGGGCTAAAATCGCCTAATTCACATGATTATATGGGGGCGCGTGGCAGTCATTTTCATTTATTTCCCACTTCGGGCTTGTTTAAAAGTAAGCCTAAATGGGTTATTGCGGCAGAATTAACTGAAACCAGTAAATTATACGCACGAGACATCGCCAGTATTGAACCTGAATGGATAGAACAAGAAACCCCACATTTGGTGCGGTATCACTATTTTGAACCACATTGGGAACGTAAACGTGGCGAAGTGGTTGCTAGAGAACGGGTTACCTTGTATGGCTTAACCGTGTTGCCACGCCGCACGGTCGCCTATGGTCGTATTGCCCCTGAAGAGGCACGAGAGTTGTTTATTCGGGATGCATTGGTGGCACAAGAGTGCGATTTAAAAGCTGATTTTTTTATTCATAATAAAAAACTAATCAAAGAAGTGATTGATTTAGAAAATAAATCACGTAAACAAGATATTTTGATTGATGATGAGATTTTGTTTGAATTTTATCATGCACGTTTACCTATGTATTATGAAAAGGCTAAGCATCGTATTGCTTTGTCAGACATTCGCACTTTTGAAGCATGGTTAAAACAGCAAGATGTAACAACGCAACAATCACTATTTTTAACGCGTGAAGACATCATGCAACATGCTGCAACACATATTACCGAAGAACAGTTTCCCAAATTTTGGCATACTGAAGATGGAAAATTCAAACTATCGTATCGCTTTGAGCCCAATCACCCTATGGACGGTGTAACTGTGCGTTTACCTTTAACAGTACTCAATCGTATTAATTCTGCACGCTTGGAGTGGTTGGTTGCAGGCATGATACGAGAAAAATTACAATTATTAATAAAAGCATTACCAAAAAATATTCGCCGCGTATGTGTGCCCGTGCCTGATTTTATTACCTATTTTTTAAGTCAAAATCCAGATCAAACGTCTCCAATTCTGCCACAATTGGCGCATGCCATTGCCAAATATGCGGGTGATATGCGTTTATTAGAACAAATTAATTTGGATAAATGGGCGGCGGTGTTATTGCCCGCGCATTGCTATTTTAATATCGAGATTATAGACGATGGTGGACAAGAATTAGCGATGGGTCGCGATTTAATCCAGCTGCAACAGCAATTAGGACAAGCTGCCGCACTCACCTTTCGTGATAATACACAAGAATTTGAGCGCGATAATATCACTACATGGGATATGGGTACGATACCTGATAGTATTAAATTTGCTCGTGGTAAACAACAATTAACAGGCTATTTGGGGTTGAGTGTAGAAGCAAATAATAAGATTGCTTTACGCTTATTTGATACGCCCGAAGCAGCGCAACATGCCCACCGACAAGGTGTGATTGAATTAATGAAGTTGCAGTTAAAAGAACAGGTTAAAGATTTAAATAAAGGAATTTTAAATTTTACCCCTATTGCTATGCAGCTGAAACATATTGGTGTGGAATGTTTGCGCGAAGACATAACACAAGCTATTTGTGATCGGGCTTTTATTGGTGAAGATAATTTGCCATACGATGAAAAAGCTTTTAAAGAACAAATCAAACGCGCTCGAAGTCGTTTGCCTGCGGTAAAAGAAGCCATGAATAAGTATTTGTTGGAAGTGGCAAATCAGTATGCTGCCTTGACACAAAAAATGGTAAAACATCCCTTGTACCACACACTTCAACGACAATTGGAACAGTTGGTATACCCGCATTTTGTCAGCCAAACACCGTGGCAACAGTGGCAACGATTGTCTATTTATCTACAAGCCATGCAAAAGCGCATGGAAAAATATTCTGCCAATTCCATGCGTGATGCGACGCGTGAAGCGGAGATTATGGCATTAGAACAGATATGGCAAGAAAAAATCAACACGCTAAAAATGCAAAATCAAGCCATTAGTCATGAGTTATGCGCATTTTTTTGGCAAATTCAAGAATTGCGTGTATCGTTATTTGCGCAAGAACTTAGAACGCCTTACCCAGTTTCTATCAAGCGATTACAAAAAGAATGGGCTCAATTAAATTAAGTTTTATTTTAAGGAGAAAATACTCATGTTGTTTTTAGCGTATTTGTGTATTGGTGCTGTAGCAGGTTTATTGGCGGGTTTATTTGGTGTGGGAGGTGGAACCATCATTGTTCCTATGTTATTGTGGTTATTGCCGCTGTCGGGTGTCCCACAAGAACATGTCATGACTGTAGCATTAGGGACATCATTTGCCACCATTGTTTTTACTGCTATGTCTTCGGCAAAACAACACCATGCTTTAGGTAATGTAGATTTTCGTGTCTTTGGTTATTTAGTGCCTTCGATTATGCTCTCTGTGTTTGTGTGCGGTTGGATAGTTACTTATTTACCCAAAGCATTATTAATTAAATTATTTGCTTTAATGATGTTATTTTTAGCTATCAAAATGTTCCGTTCCCATCATATTAGTATAGAAGCCAAACCCCTGACAGTAAAAACACAAATATGGGCTGGGCTAGGCATAGGTGCTTTATCGAGTTTTGCGGGTATTGGAGGCGGATCTTTTATTGTGCCATTTTTATATCATCGTGGTTTTGAGATGAAGCGTGCCATTGGCACCTCTTCAGCGTGTGGCGTTTTATTGGGTTTGGCTGCAACCATTAGTTTTATGCTAAGCGGATTGAGTGTAAACAATTTGCCATCTTATACTGTAGGATATGTTTATTTACCAGCATTTTTGGGTATTGTGGTCGCCAGTATTATCACATCTAAAATGGGCGCAAATCTTGCCCATCGCCTTCCTGTTAACATACTCAAAAAAGCCTTTGCAGTTTTTTTATGCTTTGTTTCCATCAATTTATTTTTGAAGTAATCTTATGAATTGGCAAAATGGACGGTGGCAAAGTGCCACGCAATTATTTTCACCCAACTATTGCGCTCGCCCAGAGCAAGAGTGCGTTAGCTTGATTGTTATACATAATATTTCCTTGCCTCCGTTTGAATACGGCACAGGTTCGGTACAGCAATTATTTACTAATCAAATAGATCCGACCCAACACCCTTTTTTTAGTCAATTAGTTGATTTGCGTGTATCCAGTCATTTTTTTATTGAACGCACAGGTAAGATAATGCAATTTGTTTCTTGTGATGATATGGCTTACCATGCAGGGGTTTCCCAATTTAATGGGAAAGAGAGGTGCAATACTTTTTCTATTGGTATAGAATTAGAAGGCTGTGATTTTGAACCCTTTGAAACAGTACAATATCAAGCGTTGACGGATTTATGCCATGCCATTTGTCAACATTATCCCATTGAATGGATCACAGGGCATCAAGACATTGCGCCACAACGTAAAACCGATCCAGGGCGTTTTTTTGATTGGGATCAATTAGTGCAACAGGGTTTTTCCATCTATAGGAATGGTGGATTGTAGTATCGTGAATAACATTAATTCATGCCATCATTAAAATTTTAACCCAACGGATATTCATTTCATTATTATAGAAACCATAGATTATGAATTTTATTTTTCTTGTAATTATTGCCTTATTAATGGTGTTAATTGCCACATTATGCTACAACATTTATAAAACCAATCAATATCGCGAAAAAATTCGTAGTCAATTTGGGCATTCTATCTGTACGTGATGGTCAAACGACTCATTCTCTCAAAATTTCCTCTCAGGTTGATAGGGGGGGCTTGATACGAGAAGAAAACAAAATTATCTTGCTGGAAGAGGAAAATGAAACCGTTGCACCAAAACCAGCACAAAATACCGAAATTTTCACATTTATAGATGACAATATTGATAAAAGCACGTCTATTGAGTCTCAATCTGGTTCCCTACTGATTAGCTTAGATGACTTGGAGTGTAATGAATTGTTGTGGTTTGACAAACGTGTGGATTATATGGGTTATATTGCTTTATCCCAAGCACAAGAACTCACATCTTTACCTCGTTTGTCTAGTACGCATCATTTACAAATTATCGGTTTGACACAAGATGGACAATTTGTACCAGCTGAGCCTATTCCGGGATTGTTGTATCAAGCTTTTGTAATTGGTCTACAAGCGATTCATCGTGAATCAGGTTTAGCCAGTAAAGCTCAATTAGAACAATTTGCACAACATATTTATCAGCTTGCTGATGAATTGGGTGGTCAAGCACGGGTCGCTGATATTGCTTCATTTTTGCAAGATGCCGTACCGTTTAATCAATTTTGCGCGCAGATTTATGAAGTGATATCTATTTTTTTGGTTCCAATGGGTGTTTCAACCATATCGGGTACAGAGTTAAAAAATCATTTAGAAAATTCTAATTTTGTTTTGTCTAAAAATGGTGTCTTTGAGTTTTATAATAAATCAGGTGGGGCGCAATACACGATTCAAAGTACGGATGGCGTTCCTTTTACAGAAGCATTATTGGCGCATCAATCTTACAAGAGTATTGTCATGCAGTTTGATCCAATTATGACTCCTTATGAAAAAGATAATTTTGATAATTTCATTCGCATGGCGATTCATATTGCGGGGCTTTTGAATTTAGATTTGGTGGATAACCATTCTAATCGTGCTTCTAAAGAGTGGTTACAAAAAGTAAAAAAATATGTTATGAACCGTCAAATAGAAATGCAAGAAAATGGCATAGAACCTGCAGGCTATTTGGCAAGACGTTTATTTTCATAATTTAGGCGGGAGGGGATTTCTCCCGTTTTTCTATAGCGGATTAAACTGCCCTCTGATTTTATCATTAATCATTATAGATTTAGAGTTATTTATTATGTCAAACCATATTTCCTATCACCATAAAGATAATGAATTATTTGCTGATGCTAATTTTATGAGTGAATCGTTTTATCATATCTTGAACGAACATGCTGATGAAGTGGTGGTTAATGCGTTAAAAATATTGGCTAAGGCGCAAGACAGTAGTCAGGTTATCACCGAATTATTACCTTCATTATCACAAGATCAAACAGAAAATTTAATTACTGCTGTAGGTATTTTTGCGCAAATTTTGAATATTGCTGAAGATGTTCATCATGAACGTCGTCGTTTGGCACATGAACAAGCGGGTAACAATGCACCACAAGGCAGTATTGGTGAAACCTTACGCCAATTACAAGTTGCTAAAATAGCACCACAAAGCATACAAAATGTCCTTAATCATATGCAAGTGAGTGCTGTGTTGACTGCGCACCCGACCGAAGTACAACGTCAAGCAATATTACAACTGCACCGTCAAATTCGTGCTTTATTACCGCGCCGAGCGTTTTGTCATCACGCTGATGCTTTGGCAGAATTGCAACGTGAAATGAATATTGTATTGTTAACACTATGGCAAACCAGTGAAACACGTCATTTTAAATTGAGTGTGCAAAGCGAAATCACCAATGGGGTAAACATCTTCCCACGCAGTTTTTTCAAAGCTATTCCTGCCCTATATCGGTATATGGAAAAACAATTTGGTCGTATTTATCCTGAGATGGCTATTCCTGATATTTTGCAAATTGGGGGTTGGATTGGTGGAGATCGAGATGGCAATCCTTTTGTATCGGCACAAACTTTACGAGATGCGTTTACCCATCATGCTAACACAGTATTTCACCATTATCGCCGCGAATTGGAAGCTTTGTATCAAGAATTGCCCTTATCGGTGCGCCGCGTAAAGGTAAGTGATGGTGTGTTGGTATTGTCTGCCAAATCACCTGATACCGATATTGCACGACAAGAAGAACCTTATCGTCGTGCTGTTGCGTATATTCTATCGCGTGTCATCGCCAAAGGACATGAATTAGGCTTAACTTTAGCTTGTCGTTTTGGTTTGGGTAAACCTTATGCGCATGCGCAAGAATTTTTAAATGATTTATATACCTTGCAAAATAGTTTACGTGATCATGGTAGTGCATTATTGGCACAAGGTCATATGGCTGATTTAATTCGTATTGTTTCGATGTGTGGCTTTTGTTTAATGCCCTTAGATTTACGCCAACATGCTGACAAACATGCACAAGTTGTAGCGGAATTGTTTGCGCAAGCAGATTTGGAAGATTATGCGTCTTTGCCCGAAAATGCACGTCAACAAGTATTACTACGCGAGTTAAATCACCAACGTCCTTTGTATAGCCCATTTATTACTTATAGTGAACACACGCGAGCAGAATTGGCCATTTTTCATGAAGCCCGTAAAATTAAAGACCAATTTGGTGAGGTGGCCATTTCACAAAGTATTATTTCCAATTGTGAACGTCCCAGCGATTTATTGGCGTTGGCATTGTTGTTAAAAGAAAGTGGCTTATTAACCATTAAAAACGGACAGCCTGTGTCACGCATCAATATTGTTCCTTTGTTTGAAACCATAGAAGCCTTAGCTAATGCTTGTCCTGTTATGCAAACATTGTTTAGCAATGAGTGGTATCGTGCCTTTTTGGCCAGTCGCGACAATATCCAAGAAATTATGTTGGGTTATTCTGATAGCAATAAGGATGGTGGTTATATTAGTAGTACTTGGAGTTTATATCAAGCTGAACAAGGCTTGGTAAAATTGTTTGCACAACATGGTATCAAAATGCGTCTATTCCATGGTCGTGGGGGTAGTGTGGGACGCGGTGGTGGTCCATCATATCAGGCCATTTTGGCACAACCTGCAGGCAGCGTGGCGGGACAAATTCGTATTACTGAACAAGGTGAAGTCATCACTGCTAAATATGGGGATCCCAGTAATGCGCAACGTAATCTAGAAGCGTTAATTGCCGCTACATTGGAAGCCACATTATTACCCGAAACGGAAGATCCCAATACAGAATTAATGAATGCTTTATCTGATAGTGCATTTAAACATTATCGTGC
>CAKARD010000022.1 GCA_916720425.1 uncultured Kingella sp.
CATAAAAAACAGAGGGATTTTCGTGAAAATTTGTAAATCGCGAAAATCCCACTGCTTATCACTGCCTATTCCAACGGTTTAACAATGCAACAAGTGAGAGCATCACAGGCACTTCAACCAATACACCAACCACAGTCGCTAACGCCGCGCCCGAATGCAAGCCAAACAAGGAAATCGCCACCGCCACCGCCAATTCAAAAAAATTACTGGTGGTGTCCTGAAAAGTGTACTGGGTTAAATTTGTTTGGGATGATTGATTGCCTAAAATCCAATGTTAAATGATTTAATATGATAAAACATTGATTTGAAAAAACAGCAACTACGCCTAACGGCTCTGCTTAATCTGTGCCGAATCCGACAGTTATTACCCTCAATCGCTTTAGTATGTTGCTTACCCACCCATTGGTCACCGGTATCAGAAAACGCATTTACAAAAGCATCCCAATTATCGCCGGCAATACGTTCATAGCTTACTTTGAGTGCTTTTAAACGCTGCTTTAAAGCCAAAGCGGTTTGCAAATCACGTTTGCCCCAAACAAATGCCACGATTTCACTTGTCTTGGCATGATAAGCGTAAATCAGCCAGATTTTGTTTTTCTTGTTTCCAACAAATGTATGGAACTCATCAACTTGTAAAGTGTCGTAATGCTTTTGTTTGGGTGTGATTTGATGATGGCTGCGTTTTAAGGCAGCCTAGACTTTGTCACGGCTATAAGCCGTTATGGAATAAATAGCGCGGATACCGTTACCGTAAGCACTCATTCGCCAGATCATGGAATCTGATTGGGAATGACAGCCTTTGTTGTTTAAGGCATGGCCGCCGATAAAACACCGCTGGCATATTCTGCAATAATATTTCTGTTTGCGATTGCCGTTGAAGCCGTTTTTCTTTATATTTAGTCCTTGGCAGCGAGGACATTTCAGGGTTATTGGTATTTTCACACATTCAAATATACCCTGTTCTCGCTGCTTTTTGTTTGCTTATTTTTATCAGCACACTTTTCAGGACACCACCGAATACTGTAAATCGTAACGAAATCATTGTTTTTCTCCGATTAAATTAAGTTGAAAACATTATAGGTCGGAAAGATTGTGTTGATTAGATAGGGAAAAGTGAATGGGGTATTGAATGGAATTCAACAATGAACTATGGGAAATAAAAAAGTGCAGTGGTTTTGACCGCACTTTGTAAACTAAACAAAATTTAAAATCCATTTGTAGGGGAGAATTACATTCGCCCTGATGTTCCTATGATTGTTTTGGGGCTAATGTGATTAGCCCCTACGCATTATTGTGCCTTAAACACGTCTTTCAACACGCTCTCCGCCCTATCCGCCGCTGTTGGGTTTTATTGGCGGATTTGATCCATCACTCGTTTTAATTCTGTTTCATTTAAGCCTAGATTTTTCAAAATGCCTAAATGCGAGCGTAGTTGGTTTTGCACGGTTTCCAAGCTGGCTAAGGTGCTGACCGTAACTAATTCACGATTGACCGCACTTAAATTATCACGGCTGCTGTTTTCTTGCTTGCTCCATTAGCTGACAGACCGCTTCACTGACATCAAGCATTTGTTCTGCCACTTTTCTATCTTGATGATCAATTATCTGTATAAACTGTTGAAATTCATAAAACATTCTATGCTGTTGCTCAAATTGAAAAGGTTGCTTTTGACCGTTATTATCCACAAACTCAAAGTAATTCATCGCATTTGCTGGCATCGGGACGGTAATACAGCCCTGATCGCCTTGAATAGATAACATCACTGGTGCATTACAATCTTTAGCGCCAATACAAACAACCTTAAATGTTGGATAGTCTAACAACATAATGCCGCTGGTATCGATATTGCGTTCAATATTTGCAGCATAAAAACAAGATTGTGGTTTACCAAATAAACCCACTGCAAAATGCAAGTTATAGATCTTTAAGTCCATCAATGGCTCTATTTTATAACAAAATAGCTTTCTAGCACCTGATTTGCTCAGGTAGCCTGAAAGCTATTTTTTAATCCAAGTGGCGTACTCCAGATGGCATCAAATCCTTACTTATCCAATCCCTTCTCCTTCAACCACTCCGCCAAATGCTCTGCTACTTGTGCATTATTAGTATCAGACATAGGGAAATGGGTGTTGCCTTTGATACCGACTTTCGGCAGTTCAATCACTTCTACTTTACCACCGTGTTTGTTCACGACTTCAGCCCATTGTTTGGCGAGGCTTAAACCTAAGACTATTCAACCGTACAACACGCAATGTATCGCTAACCGAAGCGGGACAACAGCTTTTTGAACAGCTTTTGCCGCTTTATCAAGCCATAAACCAAGAAGTCGATGCATTAAATGATTTTTTGAATACGCCATCGGGATTGATTCGCATCAATGCCCCTGCGGTGGCGGCGGAAGCGGTGTTGTACCCGAAATTAAAGCCGATTTTGAACCAATACCCGAAAATCCGTTTGGAAATCGTGGTGGACGATCGTTGGGCAGATATTGTGAAAGAAGGGTTTGATATGGGCGTGCACCTAGGCAACGACGTGGCGTAGTTCAGTACAATAGTGTTTGACGCGCCATTAAACTGCTGTATCTCTCCGGCCAGAAGAAGTAGATGTTGACGAAAATTGTTTTCTACTCTACCCATCAAGAAGTTTAATAGGTGTGAAGAGATTGTCTGAAAATTGATTTTCAGACGATCTTTTGTAGAGACTACTATAGTAAAAATAATTTACCTTACATCCTATAAATTACCTACGTTGACGGTTAACAGCAATAAGAGGCTTATTTAAAGTAACTTGGGTCATACCATGCATATATGCATTATATTGCCATACAATAAATTGCTGTTTATATCGCTCATTAATTTCTTCCAAACGTTGTACTTGAGCTTTTAAATTCTTAACTTGCTTTTGCAGATAATCCACAGTTACATTTGGTATAGGATTAGCTTTTGCTCTTTCTTTTATTTTTTGTTTTCGTCTAGTAAAGGCTGTTTGAATATCTGAATAATTTGCAAGAGACTGTCTCTCAATACTTTTAACATTCAGTAGTTCTGCCACTTTATGACAGAGTAAATCCCATGTTAATTTACCCTCCCAAGTATTAATCAACATGATTATATCTTCTAAATTTTCTTCTGTAATAAGAATTTTAGGCATACTATAACTCCATTAGTCTATATAAAGTTTAGGAGAATTAAATATAAGTCCTCTGTGATAGCAAGCTTTTTAAACGTTTCTCTAAATAGCCCTCCTCTTTTTTTTGCACTAGGGATATGTAGAAAATAATTCCATGTTCCTTGAGAGATTTCCTTTCTTAGGTCTTCAAATTTTAAATGGCGTATTTGAATGGGTCTTCTAGCTGTAGCTTGAAGTAAGTGAATATATGCGTATGTTTCAAATGAAATAAGATCTTCTCTCCAAAGTCTAGCTAGTTCAGCCATTAAAGCCAAAATTTCATTTTCGGTAAATGCTCCTGTATAAGGGCATCTCATTATGACCGATTTACCTTTATCATTTCCAGTCAACGTAAAGCTTTCTAGCAACGACACAACAGATTTATCAACTCCATAATAGCCATACTCATGCCATGACAGTAAAAAACCCTTTAATGCTCCTAAATACCATTCATGCTCTTTTCCTAGTTTATTTTTCCAATCCAAGATTATTGACACATTAATGATTTCTAAATTAGTTGAAATTACTAATCGTTGAAACTGTTGATACATGTGAGATACGTGATAACTTGAGTATTTTTCGGCATATATTGCTAATGTCTTTCTAAACCCGTCTAATGTTTTTTTATTTATATTTAATATGGGTTGAGAAAAGTTAATTGTTTTGTCTTTGCCTATACGCCAAAAGTTTTCATTTTCATCAAATGCATACCCATCTCTTGACTGTCTAAAACGTTTATTCTGACTCATAATTATCAACTTTTTTTGGAACTCAATTTGAAGATCTAATAATATTTTGTTTGCTTTTTCTCTAATATAACGTTGATTATAAACATTCCCGGATTTTTCTGATGTATGTCCCATAAGATGTTGTCTCATCTTTGCTTCTTTTTCGGGAGAAATAAAATCTTTATGAGAAGAATCATGATTTACATTTTGATTATTTTCATCCACCTTTCGTGAAAAATCTAAGTTCCATTCATGACGGAAAATATGTGGGTGAATGATAGAGAACTTAGGATCTACTTTTTTCATTGCTGGTACAATAACATTATCAAAAGAACTTGTACTAATTGGACATCCTTGAGTTTTTCCTTTTCGATGAGTAACAAATAAATATGGATGTGTATTTGCCTGTGGAATTTTAGAACGATAATTCATAATGTAATCATCAATAAGTTGAGCTATTTTCTGCGAAATAGGAAGACGTCTCTCTTTCGTTTTACTTACAGCTTGTTTCTTTCTTGTGTCAAATTTATCATCATGCGTTCGCTTTATTGTAACCGATGGTTTAGCAGTCCCTATATCGATAAATGGTATTTGAAGTGATAATAGTTCTCCTCTTCTAATTCCTAATTCTTTCAGTAAGATAAACATTAAATGGTTTCTTTTTCTTATTCCGATATCTTGAAACGGATTATTAGGGTTTGAAAAGTTCGCAATAGACATAAACTCATCTAACAATCCATCGGGTAACTCACTTTCTGGTTTGATAGATAATGCTTTATGATTCTTAGGTCTTACTCCTTTAATTAGCGTAAGTAATTTTGTTAATTTTTTGATATATTCGTTAGATACACTTATTACTTTAGATAGAAATAATATGTATTCTGAAAGTGTTGTTAGCCTATTATATTGGTGACTAAGGGATACAGACGAGTAAATATCAATAAATTGAGTTCGACCTTTCATTGACACACTTTTTTTGTACTAATTACATTTTTTTGCTTTTTTACATTTAGTCTCATATGTTGAATAAGAGATTCTAATTGGTTTTCTGTTAAGAGTACTTTGTTATGAATTAGATCACTAATAACAAGATTATTTTGTTTTTCCCAATTCATTATCCACTGTATAGTTCCCAGCTTATTTCTAATTGTGTTTACTGCGGATTGATTACGTAGTTCTACAGTTACCCATAAGGTTGAATAAAAATCAGGAATACCAGTTTTAACATTAACCAATAGAGGAAAACGTTCTCCATTTGAAAAAAGGACTGTTTCTAATCTATGCATATTCATTTAATTTACAAAAATATCATATATAAATACTATTAAATTAAAGATGTTGTGTCAAAACTAATGTAAAAAAAGAGAAGTCTTATTTTATAAGGCTTCTCTCTGGTTTCTATGATGTATTTTTACATAATTTCTATATATGGAATTCAGAACGGAATATCATCATCAATATTGCTTATGGGTGCAACAGGTGTAGCAGGACGTGGTTTAGGTGCTGAAGGGGGCGCAGGTGGCGTGTCATTATAATAGTTGGGTTGTGTTTGCGTTTCTGAATAATTTGGCGCGGGGTTTTGTGCGTATGCTGAATCGGAGGCTGAGCTGTTACGCCCCCCTAGCATTTGCATTTCGTTACCAATAATGTCATATGCCGTGCGTTCAATGCCGTTTTTGTCGGTATACTTGCGACTTTGAATTTTGCCTTCAATATATACTTGACTGCCTTTTTTCAGATACTGCCCTGCCACTTCGGCTAAACGACGATACAAAGTAATATTGTGCCATTCGGTGCGTTCTATTTTATTACCGCTGTTTCGATCGTTCCATGTTTCGCTGGTGGCAATGGAAAAGTTGGCCACGGCCTCACCATTGGTCATATAACGTACTTCGGGATCTCTGCCTAAATGGCCAACAAGGATAACTTTATTAATCGACATGGGATACTCCTATTAAAATGGTTTGAATGGTTTGCTCATCAAACTGCTGCTGTAGCACTTTGACGAATAAGGTTTTGCCATCGGCACTAATGCTCGCGGCTTCTACGTGTTCGCTATGTTTTACTTGGCTTAATAATGTACTTGCTTGATTCTGCCAGTGGGGAGGAATCGCAAACATGACATTTTTAACTGGTTTGGGTGCAGGCGCACAAACGGCTAATATAAACCAAATGCTCACTATGATACAGCAAAAACCCAATACACCACTAAACCCCCACACGTGATATAAGCGTCCGCCTATCATGCCCCCTGCAAATACACCTAATGATTGAGTCGTATTGTATACCCCCATTGCGGTACCTTTTAAATCACTGGGAGCAATTTTAGACACTAATGATGGCATACTGGCTTCTAAAATATTAAAACCAATAAAATAAATCACCAATGCTATACCAATTGCCCACACAGAAGACAAGCTAAATATTAGGGCAATTTGTGCCGCCAAAACCAAGGCAATCCCCAACACAAAAACGGGTTTCAGTTTATTACGCGTCTCGCCAATGATAATAGCTGGTATCATTAAAACCAAACCAATCACGGTAGCAGGAAGATAGATTTTCCAATGACTGGCTTTATCCCAACCCAACTGTTGCAAGGCAAAGGGCAAAGCAGTAAAAATTGCCATTAATCCTGCTTGCAGAGCAAAAATGCCATAATTCAAACGCAATAATTGACTGTTCTTTAACACTTCACTTAAGCGAGAAAAAGAAACTTGTGCATCTTCGTGATGGCGCAAATGCTCGGGATTGGGAGTATACCATTTTACTAATGCTATACTGGCCAAGCTTAATATAGCGGTGAGCATGAATAAGCCTTGCACACCCATAAAATGCGACAAAATAGGCGACAAGACCAAACTACCTGAAAAAGTCAACCCGATACTTAAACCAATAAACGACATAGCACGTGTACGCACTTCTTCTCGTGTTAAATCGGCTAACAGCGCAGTCACAGCGGCACTGACCGCGCCAGCACCTTGTATAGCGCGTGCAATAATTAAGGTATGGATATTATCTGTATTTGCAGCCAACAAACTCCCCAGTGCAAATATCCCCATCCCTAAGTAAATCACACGTTTACGCCCAATATAATCCGACAACATGCCCAAAGGCAATTGCAATAATGCTTGGGTGAGACCATAAGCAGCCATGGCCAAACCCACCATTTTTAATTTAGTATCGTTATCTGCCCCTGACAAACTATGTGCATGCAATGACAATACGGGAAGAACCAAAAACATTCCCAGCATACGCAACACATACACGCCTGATAAGGAAAGTGCTGCACGCCATTCACGCGCTTGCATGGGGTGCTTGATTGTGTGTGTTTTTGACATGACTATCCAATTATATTTATACGTTTTGCAATTTTTTTTGTTCTGCAATATAAGCAGCATGCATTTCGCGTTCACGCTTGGTTGCTTGACGTAACAAGAAATAATTCGTAACAATAACCAATGTTCCCACCAAACCAATAATAATCGTTGCTAACACGTTCATTTGCGGATCAAGCCCTAAACGGATTTTAGAGAAAATAACTTGTGGTAACGTAGAAGAACCTGGGCCTGATAAAAATGAAGTAATGACCACATCATCTAGCGACAAAGTAATCCCCAACAAAAATCCTGACATAATTGCGGGCATAATTAAGGGTAAAGTAATCACAAAAAAAATCTTCATTGGGCGCGCACCCAAATCCATAGCGGCTTCTTCTAATGATTGATCTAATTCTACCAAGCGCGAGCGAATAACCACAGTAATATACGCCATACACAGAGTCGTATGCCCTAAAAAGATGGTGAAAAAACCACGATCTAACCACTCTATATCCCCACCTAATATACTTTGTAATACGCTTTGCACTTGAATAATCAACAATAGCATAGACAAGCCTGTAATCACATCAGGCATCACCATAGGTGCCGATACCATGCCTGCAAATAAAGTATTGCCACGAAATCGCTTGATTCTGGCTAAGGCATAACCTGCCATTGTACCTAAGCTGACTGCCGCTAACGAAGAACAAACCGCAATTTTGAGTGATAACCATGCTGCGCTAAGGATTTGTTCATTTTCCAGCAATTTGCTATACCATTTGGTAGAAAATCCACCCCACACCGTCACCAATTTTGAATCATTAAATGAATACACAACCAAAATCGCTAAGGGTAAATATAAAAACAAAAATCCAAAACATAAAGCAGATTTTAAGAGCCAACCTGAATATTTATCTAAACGCATCACTTGCCCCCTTTTGCCAATTCACGGTTATCAAAATACTGTTGTATGCCAATAGGAACCACTAATAGCACCACCATAACTACTGCAATAGCCGCGGCCAAAGGCCAATTATTTTGATCAGAGAAGGCTTGCCATAACACTTTACCAATCATCAAATTATCTGGCCCCCCCACCAATTCGGGAATCACATATTCTCCCACTGATGGAATAAATACCAGCATACTCCCTGCAATAATACCAGATTTAGACATGGGTAATGTGATGGTTAAAAACGCTTTAATTGGATGCGCACCCAAATCAGCTGCCGCTTCTAATAAACGCTTATCTAGTTTTACTAACTGTGTATAAAGTGGCAAAATCATAAAGGGCAAATAAGCATATACCATCACTAATATTAATGAAAAAGTGTTGTAAAACATATCAATTGGCTGTTCTATCCAACCCCATTTCATCAGTATATTATTGATGATGCCGTTGCTACCTAACAAACCCATCCATGCATAAACACGCAATAAAAATGATGTCCAAAATGGCAACATAATCGCCAACAACAAACCATTACGTACTGCAGGATTGGCACGTGAAATAGCATATGCCATAGGGTAACCCAATAATAAGCAAATCAATGTGGTAATCAATGCGGTTTTAATAGAGAGCCAATAGGTGAGTAAATAAATATTGTCGCCATTAGAATCGCTAAATGGATTAAGCATCGCCCACAAAGATGAGCCAAAATCTGCAAAAATATCTTGATAATTTTGATAAACAATATGCAATGCACCCGATTCATCAAATAGAGGGGTAAACGGCGGAATGGTAAACGCCGTTTCAGCAAAGCTAATCTTAAATACAATAAAAAATGGTATTAATACCAAAAAGCACAGCCAGATAAAGGGGACACCAATAACAAACTTTGCCCCAGGACGTTTGCGGCGTTTAATGTTTACAGAAGACATAGTCACCCCTTTCTTATCGGGTTAAGGGTGTGGGTTGATTTTCAGGCCAATCCAAGAAAACCTCATCCCCCCAAGTGGGTGGATCAATATTGCGTATATACCAATAAGGTGCAGGCACTTGGCTTTTTATGATGCGTCCGTTTGCCATTTCCACATGATAAATAGCAAAGCTACCCAAATAGGCAATTTCTTTTACTTTGCCATGCGCCCAGTTATGGGTATCGCGATGCGTGGGTTTTTCTTTATGTAAATCAATATCTTCAGGACGAATTGACACCCAAATGGTTTGCCCATCTTGGGCTTCAAATTTTTGATCCGTATAGACTTTGGCGGGCAATTCGGGGCAATCAATGAGCGCGTGTACGTCATCTTTATGGACCAATTTTCCTTCAAAAATATTGGTTTCACCAATAAATTCGGCGGTAAATTTGCTATTAGGATAGTCATACACATCGGCGGGCGTGCCTACTTGTTCTAATTGACCTTGCGACATAATGGCAACACGGCTTGCCATCGTCATGGCTTCTTCCTGATCGTGTGTTACCATAATGCACGTTACCCCTACTTTTTCTAGCGTATTAACTAATTCAAATTGGGTTTGTTGGCGCAATTTTTTATCTAATGCGCCTAAAGGTTCGTCCAATAATAATAATTTGGGGCGTTTGGCTAATGAACGGGCTAATGCAACACGTTGTTGTTGACCACCTGATAATTGATGCGGTTTACGTTTAGCATATTGGGGCATTTGCACTAAGCGCAACATTTCTTCTACACGTGCATCAATTTCATCTTTGGGTAATTTGTCTTGCTTTAAACCAAAGGCAATATTATCTTCCACCGTCATATGTGGAAACAGTGCATAGCTTTGAAACATCATATTAATGGGGCGATCATAAGGAGCAAGTTTCGTGATGTCTTCACCATCTAGCAAAATTTGTCCTTCCGAAGGTATTTCCATACCTGCCAGCATACGCAAAAGCGTGGATTTGCCACTGCCCGAACTACCGAGCAAAGCAAAAATTTCATGTTGATAAATGTCCAAGTCAAGCGGTCTAACGGCAAGATTATTGCCATATTTTTTCGCTAATCCTTTGATTTGCAAATAGGGGGTAGTCATAAGCAATACTCCAAAATTTTATGGTTTAGTATGCTGTTTGATTGCTTTGGACAGCTTATTGCCTTGATTGATTAAGAAACTTTGGGCTGTTTATCGGCGTTCGGGCAGCGTGAAATTTTTAAAGCGCAAGATTCTATAGGGTGAACGCTTATGGAGCAAGTAAAAATCGGTGTTTTATTGCTTTCATGTCGTTATTTTTTATCATGCCCTAATCTCGTTGCGATACCATTACGGGTAAACCACGTACTGATTGCATGATATCATTTATTTTAATGCGATACTTTTGTAATGCAGCATGATCTTTGACAGATAGCTTAGGTGTCGGCAAGGCAACCGTAGCAGGATTAACATGATGTCCGCCAATTCGCACTTCATAATGCAAATGTGGCCCTGTAGAATTGCCAGTTGATCCCACCAATCCAATCACTGAACCTGCACCGACACGCCTTCCAACATCTACGCCATTAATAAATGCACTCAAATGTCCATACAAGGTTTCCACACCATTGTCGTGCGTTATCATCACAGCATTACCATAACCGCCCTTCCAACCACGAAAACTCACCACACCATCACTGGGTGCAAGAACTTTTGTGCCAGTGGGCGCGGCATAGTCTATCCCTGTGTGCATACGCACAGCATGGCTGATCGGATGAATACGAATGCCATAAGGTGAAGAAATACGCGAAAAATATTCAATCGGCAACCCATCAAAACCTTTTTTTAAGGCTTGACCATTTTCATCATAATAATTACCACCACTATCTTGTTCGCCATTTTCAAAATAATAGCCATAATAGGTTTTATCGCGTAGGGTAATTTCGGCGGCCAAAACATTGCCTGTTGCCACCTCTTGTCCGCGAAAATACAAGCTTTCATATAAAACTCGTATGCTGTCACCCTCAGCCAAATCGTCCCAATTAAATTTATCTGCAAAAATTTCTTTGAGCGTTGTACGCACTTCTACAGGCACGCCCGCTCGTGCTAATGCTCCCGATGCAGATGAGCTGACTACCACTGAGCGTAAAGATGGCAAAGTATCGGTGTCTACTGCTCCTGCATGCATTTGCCATTTATTATTTACGCGTTCCATGGCAATTAGGTGATGCTCACCATCGTCATCATCATGAAAAAATTGAATATCTGTAACATGATGCGCACCATCAACTTGTGCGCTGACAATTTGTCCTGCGCGTAATTTGAGTTTTTGAATATTAATAGGGCTGTTTTGTAAAAATGCTTGAATACTCTCTTCGTTCACTCCCAATCGTGCTAACACAATCGCTAAAGTATCACCTGTTTGCACTTCTTCATCATACCAATACGAAGCCGTAGTAGGCGTAAGATTGAGAGCAGGTAAAGGTAAAGTTTGGGTAAGCGTATGCACAGATGGTGCGTATGATTTTTGTTGTTGAACCAACCACCATCCTAAGCCAAATAATAACGCCATTAATACAACAATAACGATACCTATTTTTTGAAACGTATTCATGAATGATATTTATCTTTGTTTAATTTTGCCCGTACCATTTCCCATGCCATAGGTAAAATGGATACAATAATAATACCTATAACCACTTTGCCAAAATTATCTTTTACAAAGGGAAGATTACCAAATATATATCCCACATAGGTCAACAAACACACCCATGCTATCGCCCCAATGATGTTATAACGCAAAAAACGCCCATAATGCATATGTCCCATACCCGCCACAAATGGCGCAAACGTACGCACAATGGGTACAAATCGTGCTAGGATTATCGTTTTACCACCGTATTTTTCATAAAATTCATGGGTTTTATTTAAATATTCTTGCTTAAAAATTTTGCTATTGGGATTGGCAAATAATTTTTTACCAAAAAATTTACCTATCGTAAAATTGACCGCATCACCCACAATCGCAGACAGTAGTAATATACTTACCATAATATGCACGTTTAAATTGCCTTGCGATGATGCCACCACCGCACCTGAAGCAAATAACAACGAATCTCCTGGCAAAAATGGCGTTATCACTAATCCCGTTTCACAAAATATAATCACAAACAATATCACATATAACCATACGCCATATTGTGCAGATAACGCAATTAAATGTTTGTCTATATGCAAGATAAAGTCTAGAATTTCAGTCATAATAAAGCGGTTGTCTAAAATTGTGTTACAAAGTATTTATTGTAATAGTTTTGGACAGCCTTGTCCGATTATCTTTACATTTGCACAAGGAGCAATGATGCCTATCTCATCTTCTCTTGCTATTGCCCATATCGCTGGCATTGAATTATTTACCGCCCAAGCAGGTATTAAAAAACCCAATCACTCTGATTTAACCTTAATCAGTATTGCACCCCATAGCACTGTGGGTGCGGTATTTACCCAAAATCGCTTTTGCGCCGCACCTGTTTATATTGCTAAACAACATTTGTTTAATGATCATGGTGTGCGTGCACTCATTATCAATACAGGCAATGCAAATGCTGGTACAGGCGCAAAAGGACGCGAAGATGCATTATTAATGTGCCAAGCCGCCGCGCAATATGTGGGCTGTCAAAGCGAACAAGTCTTGCCCTTTTCCACAGGCGTGATTTTAGAACCTCTGCCTATTGAAAAAATTCAAGCCGCCATACCCACATTGCATAAAAGTGATTGGTTAGAATGCGCCCACGCTATTATGACGACAGATACTGTAGCCAAAATTGCCAGCAAAAACGCACATGTGGGCAACCATCATATTGTATCAGCAACAGGCATTGCCAAAGGTGCTGGCATGATTTGCCCCAACATGGCAACCATGCTAGGCTTTATCGCCACTGATGCCAAGATTTCCCAACCCATTTTACAGCAAATGACTGAAGATATTGCCAACGAAACCTTTAACTGTATTAGCGTAGATGGCGATACCAGTACTAATGATAGCTTTGTTATCATTGCAACTGGCACCAGCGAACAAAACGAAATTGACAATATTGCTGATCCACGCTATGCCCAAGTTTATACTTTATTGCGTGATGTTGCTTTGCAATTAGCTCAAGACATTGTGCGTGATGGTGAAGGTGCCAGCAAATTTATCACCATACAAATAGACAATGCATCTAGTGATAAAGATGCACGTGCCGTTGCTTATGCCATTGCCCACTCGCCCTTAGTCAAAACCGCGTTTTCTGCCAGCGATCCCAATTTAGGACGTATTCTTGCTGCTATAGGTTATGCTCATGCCGATATTAATATTGACGCACTCAGAGTATATTTAGGGGATGTTTTAGTTGTTGAAAAGGGCGGACGCGCTGCAAGCTATACCGAAGAACAAGGGCAACTTATCATGAATCAACCCGAAATTACTGTGCGTGTTGATTTACGCATAGGGACACATCAAGCCACGGTTTATACCTGTGATCTAACCCAACAATACATTGCCATCAATGCAGATTATCGCAGCTAATCATTTTTGCTGTGAACGCGCGTTGCGTCGCGCACCACGCTTTAGGCAACAATAACCACAAACTTTACTAGGAAAAAATATGGATGGTTGGACGCAAACTTTAAGCACAAATTCATTATTGAGCATCGCTTTTGTGTCGATCGCGTTAATTTTATTTTTAATAATACGATTTCGAGTGCATGCATTATTAACGCTAATATTAGTCAGTTTACTCACTGCCATTGCCACTGGGTTGCCCTATAGTGCATTGGTTAATGATGTATTGGTGAAAAATTTTGGTGGTACATTAGGTAATGTCGCCTTATTGGTAGGCTTGGGTGCTATGTTGGGACGTTTGGTGGAAACATCAGGTGGTGCGCAATCGCTTGCTGAGGCTATGATACGAATATTTGGTCAAAAGCGTGCGCCTCTAGCACTGGGCGTAGCATCATTATTATTTGGCTTTCCGATGTTTTTTGATGCAGGGTTAGTTGTGATGTTGCCCATTGTGTTTGCTGTCGCAAGGCGCATGAAATCCAACGTATTATTATATGCCCTACCTTCTATTGGTGCATTTTCGGTGATGCATGTCTTTTTGCCCCCTCACCCAGGTCCCATTGCTTCAGCAGAATTATATCAAGCCAATATCGGTTATGTATTACTACTGGGCTTGCCGATTACCATTTTAACGTGGTTAATTAGTGGGTATTGGTGGGGCATCACCGCCAATAAATTATTCCCTGTTCCCGTACCTGATTTGATAACAGGTGGTGCACAAGATGACGATTTACCCCAACAGCCTGCCCGTGCAAGTATGGTTGTTGGCTTAATGCTCATTCCTATGGTATTGATTTTTTTAAATACGGGCTTACATATGGCTTCTAGCATTCACTTGATCGATGGTAACGCACAATGGGTTCAATTTTTACGAATGATGGGTTCAACTCCTATTGCATTACTGATTTCTGTGTTAGCTGCCATCTACTTTTTGGGTCATAAGCGTGGCATGACAGGTAGCGCAATTGAAAAAACGCTAGATAGTACGCTCGCACCTGTGTGTTCAGTCATTCTAATTACAGGTGCAGGCGGTATGTTTGGCGGTGTCTTACGTGCATCAGGCATAGGTAAAGCACTGGCAGACACCATGGGGCATTTAGGCGTTCCCGTTTTGTTAGGTTGTTTTTTAGTTGCATTAGTATTACGTATTGCTCAAGGTTCGGCAACCGTTGCATTGATTACCGCTGCAAGTTTAATGGCACCTGCTGTTACTAATGCAGGTTACAACGAATGGCAATTAGCAGGAGTGGTATTAGCTACAGCCGCAGGTTCAGTTGCCGCCAGTCATGTTAACGATTCTGGCTTTTGGCTTGTGGGTCGACTTCTCAATATGGACGCAGCCACCACACTGAAAACATGGACAGTCAATCAAACACTCATTGCCCTCATTGGCTTTATCCTCTCTGCCATCGCCGTAACTTTATTAGGTTAAATAAAAGGACAAATCATGACTCAACACTATGTCATCATGGGTATTTGCGGTTGCGGCAAAACCACTGTTGCACAAGCCATACAACGCTATTTAGATTGTCCCTATGCCGAAGGTGATGATTTTCACACCCAAGCCAACCGTGACAAAATGGGTGCAGGTATTCCTCTTAACGATGACGACCGTTACCCATGGTTAGAAAATCTGCGTGATTGGATGGGTACGCAACAGCAAAAAGGAGCAAAATATACCGTTGTAACCTGTTCTGCCCTAAAAAAAAGCTATCGTGATATTTTGCGTCAAGCACAAGGAGAAGTATATTTTATCCATCTTGCCCCACCCATAAACATTAATCACGCCCGCATGCAAGCCAGACAAGGGCATTATATGAAAGCCAGTATGATAGATTCGCAATTGGCCATTTTGCAGGCTCTGGGTGATAATGAACGTGGCGTTGTTATTGATAATCCAGGCTCACCCGAAGCTGTGGTTGCAGATATTGAAGTATGGTTACAAAAAAATAAATAACAACAAAACAATATAAAACAATATATTAATAAATATATAACCTAAATCACTTGTATAATATTAAAGCCTCAATTATAATAAACGTTTTGTTAGTGCCGGTGTAGCTCAGTTGGTAGAGCACCTGACTTGTAATCAGGGGGTCGCGA
>CAKARD010000023.1 GCA_916720425.1 uncultured Kingella sp.
TACGCTCATCACACCTGTACGAGAATTACGTTTAATCAAACAAGGCAATCTTGCCTGCGCTTTATCATTTGGTGGAGCTTTATTAGGCTTTTGTTTAGCAATTGGTTCAGCAATGATACACAGCTTAGATCTTGCTAATTTTATTTTATGGGCAATCTGTGCTGCATTGGTACAAATACTGGTCTATGGTGCAATCAGTAGAATTATTGGTAATATTGGCACACAATTAGCACAAAATAACATCGCAGTAGGCGCATTGTGTGGCTTTTTATCTCTTGCAATTGGCATACTTAATGCCGCCTGTTTAGTAGATTAAGGATAGACTATGTTTAATTTTATTAAAAAGCAATTTATTGATGTTATTCAATGGGAGGATCCTGATGATGACACTCTAATGTGGCGTTTTCCCATTGTAGATCAAGAAATTCAAACTGGCGCCAGTCTTACTGTACGTGAAAGTCAAATGGTATTGTTTGTTGATGAGGGCAAAGTTGCTGACGTTTTTACTGCAGGACGGTACACGCTAAGCACACAAACCTTACCTGTTCTTACCTATCTTAAAAATTGGGATAAATTCTTCGAATCCCCTTTTAAATCAGATATTTATTTTTTTAATACTAAACAACAAATTGGCAGACGTTGGGGAACAGCACAACCCATCACCATACGTGATAATGATTTTGGTGTGGTGCAAATTCGTTCATTTGGTATGTATAGCTATCGTGTAGATGAACCCACTTTGTTTTTTAAAGAAATTTCAGGGGTAGCAGAAATTTATCGTAGCGAGCAATTAGATGCGCAACTTAAAAACCTGATTGTGACTCAAATGGCAAGTGCATTGGGTTCAGCAGGGATTGCTTTTTTAGATATGGCGGCTAACCAAGCATGGTTATCACAAAAAATGAGCGAAATTTTGCAACCTGCTTTCACAAAATTAGGCTTAACGCTAGAGAGTTTTAGTGTAGAAAGTGTGAGTTTACCTGAAAATGTGCAAAAAGCTTTAGATGCACGCATGGGCATGGGGATAATTGGTAATTTATCCCAATACACTCAATATCAAACCGCTCAAGCCATTCCTATGGCAGCGCAAAATGAAGGAGGCTTAGCAGGCATGGGAGCCAGTTTAGGTGCAGGTGTAGGCATAGGACAAGCCATGTCTGCCGCAATACAACAAGGACAGAATCACGCACCACCCCAAGCCATGGCACCCCATATAGCCAGCGCACATCAAGACAAACTCACTCAACTAAAATTATTATTGGATCAAGGCTTAATTTCCCAAGCCGATTATGATTCAGCCAAAGCAGAAGTGTTAAAACAGTTGGTAGGGATTTGAGGATGATACATAAAAACCAGTATGATAACATAACCTCATACTGGTTTTTTCTTGAATTAAACCACTAATTCTCCTGTCAATGAGAATGTCCGTGCTTCAGTAATCTCAATATCCACCATTTGATTGATTAAATCGGGCGAACCATAAAAATTAACCACACGATTATTCGCAGTTCGTGCTTGCAATTGGTCTGGATCTTTTTTGGATACACCCTCAACCAAACAACGTTGAATAGTGCCAAGCATCGTTTGGTTAATACGTGCCGTTTCCGCTTCAATCACTTCATTTAAAGCTTCCAAACGGCGTACCTTTTCGGTATGAGGCGTGTCATCTGGTAGATTAGCTGCAGGTGTTCCTGGACGTGGGCTATAAATAAACACAAAACTCAAATCAAAAGCGATATCTTTTACCAGTTTTAATGTTTGTTCAAACTCACGCTCAGTCTCGCCAGGAAAACCCACAATAAAATCAGAACTTAAACATAAATCAGGACGAATCGCACGCAATTTACGAATAATGGATTTGTATTCCAAAGCGGTGTAACCACGTTTCATTGCACTCAATACACGGTCAGAACCACTTTGAATAGGTAAATGCAAGTGCGAAACCAATTTCGGCAAATCGCGGTAACATTCAATAATCGCATCGGTAAATTCACGTGGGTGACTGGTAGTAAATCGCAAGCGTTCAATTCCTGGAATTTCATGCACAATACGCAATAATGTTGCAAAATCGCAAATTTCACCATTGTCCATTTCGCCACGATACGCGTTGACATTTTGTCCCAACAAATTAATTTCTTTCACACCTTGTTGCGCCAAATTAGCAATTTCGGTCAATACATCATTGAGTGGGCGCGAAAATTCTTCACCTCGTGTATAAGGTACAACGCAAAAACTACAATATTTTGAACAGCCTTCCATAATGGAAATAAACGCACTTCCCCCCTCCACTCTCGCAGGTGGCAAATGGTCAAATTTTTCAATTTCTGGAAATGAAATATCCACTTGCGATAAACCGGTGGTCTCTTTATCTATAATCATTTTGGGCAGACGGTGCAATGTTTGCGGCCCAAATACCACATCAACATATGGCGCGCGCTCAATAATTGCTTCCCCTTCTTGTGAGGCAACACAGCCTGCCACACCAATAATGACATTCGGATTTTTTTGTTTAATGGGTTTAACGCGCCCCAAATCAGAAAACACTTTTTCTTGCGCTTTTTCACGCACAGAACAAGTATTGAACAAAATAATATCAGCATCATCAGGTTCATTGACTTGTTCAATACCACCATGTTGGTCTGCTAAAACAGCCAACATTTTTTCGCTATCATATTCATTCATTTGACAGCCAAAGGTACGGATAAATACTTTTTTCATAGTAAAATACTTTCAGGATGCCCGTAATTGCGGGGCTGAGGTTAGATCAAGATAGGCAGACTAGATATAGCCTGCCTAATAATTAAGTGTTTAATTATACGTTTTTTTCTATGATAACTAAAATCAATAAAATATTTTTACAGCCATTTTTTCAAAATAGTATCCAACTCACCACTCTCTTTAATATTCTTAATTCCTGCGTTGATTTTATCGCGTAATTCAGTTTCATCTTCACGAATGGCCAATAAAATATCATAGGCAAACGCACTCTCTTCACTATTATCCATAGGTAATTCTTTCATCACAAATTTTACATCTGGAAAAGATTTCATATAATAGCGCAATACTGAACAATCGCTCATGGTTGCAGGAACTTCTTTATTTTTTATTAGTTTCAATGATTGATATTGGCTTTTAGTGTGAATAATATTGTTGGGAAGTACGCCAAATTTATTGATTACTTCCTGATCATCATCATCAATACTTACTAATGCCACTTTATCTTTATGCCAATTATTCAAGGTTTCTTCATCTAAAGCTACTGCACAATCAGGAGAACGTAAATAAGGATCACTGGAAACTAACCCTTTATATTCTCTAAAATCTTCACGCGCTAAACCGCCACCAACAAGAGAAATATTATTTTCTTTAAGATTATTGAAAATATCTTCCCAAAAATGTGGGACGTGGTTAAAGGCGATATTTTGATCACGCCCTATAGCATCTAACACTTCCACTTCCAAACCACCAATAGAACGATCTGCATTAAAAATATTGAAAGGCGGATAAGGTTGACTAATTGAGCGAATATTGTATGTTTTGATATTGCTATTTGTTACTGTTGACTCAGCAACACTGGCTGTAACTGCTTTTGCATTACTTTGTATTGTATTTTCTGAACAAGCAACAAGACTACACAACGCACATAACATAGCAGTACGTTTAAAAAAGAACATCATGATTTATTTTCCTTGCATAAATAATACAATATAACACATAATTTTACAAAAAACCAATAATGATACGCATTTACTATTATAATTTATCAAAATACGACATCATTATTACATTGCAAACAAACTTTAATCAAAAAACAAAACCATTATGTTAAATTTTGTTTGCAATACTCTGTGTATTAATATGCTACTAAATCAAAGTATGGGTATGGCCTTGGGCTTTAATACGTTCAGTGTGCTTACTCAATTGTGATAAGGCGGATAAATAAGCTTTAGCCGTGGCAACTAAAACATCAGTATCGGCACCTTGTCCGTTGGCAATTTTGTTATCTTTTGCCAAACGTACCATAGTTTCACCTTGGCTTTCTGTACCTTGTGTTACTGCATTGACTGAATAGATTTGCAATATTGCACCTGATTTGGCTTCTGATTCAATGGCTTTAAATATTGCATCAACAGGACCTGAACCTGTAGATTCAGCACGATGTTCCACGCCATCAATATTAAATACCACTTGTGCACGTGGCATTTCACCCGTTTCGGTTACAATATGTTGCGAGATGAATTTATAGCGATCTTGCGACAAATTGGACATTTCATCTGAAACTAATGCATGTAAATCTTCATCAAATATTTCACGTTTTTTATCTGCCAATTCTTTAAAACGTGCAAAAGCGGCATTTAAAGCTTCTTCACTGTCTAAGTGTATACCCAATTCTGTTAATTTGGTCTTAAATGCATTACGTCCTGATAATTTGCCTAAAGTCAAACGATTGGTTGCCCAACCCACTGATTCTGCAGTCATAATTTCATAAGTTTCGGGGTGTTTTAGCACGCCATCTTGGTGTATGCCGCTTTCATGAGCAAATGCATTTGCCCCCACCACTGCTTTATTGGGTTGAACAGGATAACCTGTTATTGTAGAGACTAATTTTGAAGCAGGCACAATTTGTGTTGTATCAATTCCCGTTTCTAATCCAAATACATCATGACGCACCTTCAATGCCATCACAATTTCTTCTAAACTTGCATTACCAGCACGTTCACCTAAACCATTAATAGTACATTCTACTTGACGCGCACCCGCTTGAATGGCCGCCAAGGAATTAGCAACCGCCATACCCAAATCATTATGACAATGTGTAGACCACACCACTTTATCTGCATTTGGCACACTTCTGATAATGGTACTAATACGTTCATACCATACAGAAGGAATAGAATAGCCTACAGTATCTGGTATATTAATTGTGCTGGCTCCTGCTTCAATCACTGCAGTAAATATTTTTGCCAAGAAATCTAAATCAGAACGCACGGCATCTTCTGCTGAGAACTCTACATCATCAGTATATTCTCTAGCGATTTTCACCGCTTTGACTGCATTCTCAATAACTTGATCAGGAGTCATTTTTAATTTGTGCTGCATGTGAATAGGGCTGGTCGCGATAAACGTGTGAATACGTTTTTTGTGCGCGGGTGCAATCGCTTCTCCTGCCTTACGTACGTCATTTTCTACCGCACGTGCTAGAGAGCAAACAGTAGCATTTTGTATTATTTTTGCGATCGCATTAACCGATTCAAAATCTCCAGGACTCGCAGCAGCAAAACCTGCTTCAATCACATCTACGCCCATTTTTTCTAATTGACGGGCAATGCGGATTTTTTCCTCTTTAGTCATGGCGGCACCTGGTGATTGTTCGCCATCACGCAAAGTTGTATCAAAAATAATCACACGATTATTTGTATTCATGGTTTGGCTCGATTCATGTTGTTGGATAATAAATGTATTCAAATCTAAATTTTTGCCTTGTGCTTGCGCTAATCCGCTTAATTTTTGCAATTGCGACAAGGGCAAAGAGCCGCGCGTACGCCATTTATAAATGGCTGCGGCACTGGGTGCGTGTTCAGCATCATGCTGTTTTAACGCTTGAGCTAAAGCATTGACTCCACCAAAATAATTAATTAGTCGCTCGATGTCTAATTGCATAGTAGAGACTGTCCAATCGTCTTAGTTAAACAGACAAGTATTATAATAAATTTAGACAAAATAGAGAATATATTAGAGTAAATTTTCACAAAAAATATTTTATTAGACAATTTGTACAAAACGCGCGATATACGCGCGTTGGATTTACATTTTAGTGGTGGGATTTTCTATAACTTCTGATGCACTGACTGCTTGAGTAGTGGAAATTTCTTCATCATCATGAGTATAGCGTTTCAAACCGCCGCCCAATGCTTTATACAAATCGGCCAAATTTTCCAACAAAGATAATTGCGTTGCCAATACCGAGTTATCCGCTGAATAGCTACTGCGTTCCGCATCTAGCAAATCTAAAGAACTTGATACACCATGTTTATAACGTAAACGCGTTAAACGTAAACGGTCGGCAAAAGCACGGCTTTGTGCCAAATTTGATTCCAATTGACTACGAAATGCCGCACGTGCCACTAAGGCATTGGATACATCACGAAATGCCGATTCAATCGCTGATTCATAAGCCACCACGGCTTTTTCTTGTGCAATTTTTGTAGCTTCTAAATTGGCTTTATTGCTACCCCAGTTAAAAATAGGAATAGAAATATTAGGACCATAAGACCATGTTTTATTTGAAGATTTAAACAAATTGTCTAATTCATTGCTGGCTAAACCTACGCTGCCTGTTAAGCTAATCGTAGGGAAAAATGCTGCGCGTGCCACACCAATATTCGCATTCGCTTGTTTCAAGTTATGTTCTGCTGCGATGATATCAGGACGATTCAACAATAAATCAGAGGGCAAACCTGCTGGTAGATTATTGATTTTAAATTGTTTATCCAAAGGTAATGGTTTGGGTAAATCCTCTGGTACAGCTTGGCTAATCAATAATTCCAACGCATTGCGTGCTTGTTCACGTGCGCTCACCGCGGCGGCATAACTGGATTTTGCGCTTTCAATTTGTGCTTCTTGCGCCCGCAAATCCAACGCCGATATCACGCCTGCCTTATGACGTAATTTTGCCAAACGATAGGTTTCCATATAAGTTGCCAACGTGCGTTCTGACAAATCCATCGCAGCTTGGGCATATTGTTCGTTAAAATAGGCTTTAGCTACACTGGCAATCAAACTTAAATGCGTTGCATCACGACTGGCAGCAGTCGCAAAATAACTTTGTAACGCTGCTTGACTATTATTGCGAACACGCCCCCACAAATCCAACTCAAATCCTGTAATACCTAAGCCTACATTGTAACTTTCATGATTACCACGACTACGTGTTGCTCCAGCACTCCCATTAATACTTGGCAATCGCGCCGCACGTGTTACGGCATATTGTGCGCGAACTTGTTCCACATTCAAATTGGCTGTACGCAAATCGGTGTTATTTTTCAACGCCAATTCAATCAAGGCATGCAAACGTGGGTCGGCAAAATAATCTTTCCAACCCAAAGACGCTGCTTGGATGGCTTGCGTATCTTTGACATCATATTTGAAAGTGGTAGAAGGCAATTGCACGGTGGGTTGTTCATATTTTGGAGCAAGATTACACGCCGTTAAAGCAACACTCACGCTCACTGCCAATAAACTATTTTTCATGGGTTTCATTTTGTATCTCGATATAGATTTTAGGCTGCCTGAAAGAAATATTTCAAGCTGCCTGAATGTTTTTAATGATTGATTTAATGTTTAGCAAATGATTTTGCGTCTATCTCTTCTTCATCTTCAAATAAATCCAACTCACCTTGAATCGGTTGGTTAGGATGTCCTTTGAAGATTTTACGTACCACAATATAGAACACAGGCACAAGGAATACAGATAAGAATGTACCCACTACCATACCCCAAAACACTGCCGTACCGATAGCACGTTGACTGGCCGATGATGCCCCCGTTGCAATATACATAGGCACAACACCCAAAATAAACGCAAACGAAGTCATTAAAATTGGGCGGAAACGCAGTTTGGCTGCACGTAAGGCGGCTTCACCTGCTGTTTTTCCTGCCTCTTGCAAGTCTTTGGCAAACTCAATAATCAAGATGGCGTTTTTTGCACTCAAACCCATCACGGTAATCATGCCGACTGTAAAATACACGTCCATGCTGTATTTTCGCAAAAACGCACCGATTGCCACGCCCAAAATGCCAAGTGGCACCACCAAAATTACAGATAATGGAATCGACCAGCTTTCATACAAGGCGGCCAATGCTAAGAACACTGCCACCGCTGCCAAACCATAAATTATATTGGTTTGCGAAGAACCTTTTGCCTCTTCGCGCGACTGCCCTGCCCATTCTAAACTGTAATTGCCTTCCAATTCATCAACCATGCGTTTAACTTCTGCCATTGCCTCGCCTGTTGATTTACCTGTTGCCGGTGAACCCGATAATTGCATAGCAGGATAACCATTAAAGCGTTGGCTTTGTTCCATACCTTTTTCCCAAGTTACTTTGGTAAAGCTAGACAAAGGAATCAGCGTGCCATCAGAAGCGGGGACCATTAATGCCAAAATATCTTCAGGCTGCATACGTGATTTTGGTGTGGCTTGAACAATCACACGTTGCAAACGTCCATCATTTGGAAAATCATTGACATAAGTTGATGACAATGCTGTACCCAAAACACTACGAATGCTGGCAAAACTTACGCCATTAGACGCAGCTTTCATGCGGTCAATTTCAATTTTCAACTGCGGTGCATCTTCCAGACCCGATGAGCGAACATTAGATGGATTAAACATTTGTGGATTTTGACGCATTTTATTTAACAACTCATCGCGGCGTGCGACCAATTCTGCATGATTTGCCGTACCACGTTGTTGCAAATAAAAACTAAAACCTGAATCGTTACCCAATTCCATAATTGGCGGGGGATTCATCGCAAAACCAAAACCATCTTGAATCGCGCCACTCATCAATGCGCCTGTGATTTTTCCTGCAACACTATCGGCATCACTGCCTGGAACAGCCCGTTCTTTCCAATCTTTGAGCATGATGAAGCCCATACCCATATTTTGACCGCTGCCTGAAAAGCTAAATCCCGATACGGTAATAATGTTTTTCACTTCAGGCATTGATTTTGCTACACCAACCAATTGACCTAAGGTTTTTTGTGTTCGCTCTTGCGTTGCACCTGCGGGCAATTGCAACGAAGTCATAATAACACCTTGGTCTTCTGATGGTAAAAACGCAGTGGGTAAACGCATAATCAACAATACTGCCACCGCAGCCAAGGCAATATAGACGACACTCATGGCAAAGGCTTTGCGCAAAATTTTTGCAATCCAGCCTGAATAAGTTCGCGTTCCTGAATTAAATTTACGGTTAAACCAACCAAAAAAACCTCGTTTGGTATGATTATGTCCCTTAGCAATCGGTTTTAACATCGTCGCACACAAAGCGGGCGTTAACGTTAAAGCCAAAAAGGCTGAAAACGCAATGGCAAATACCATCGTTAATGAAAACTGGCGATAAATATTACCCGATGCACCACTTAACATAGACAAAGGAACAAACACAGAAATCAATACCGCCGTAATACCTACAACCGCACCCGAAATCTGACCCATTGCCTTTTTAGTGGCTTGTTTTGGCGACAAGCCCTCTTCCGCCATAATCCGTTCAACGTTTTCTACTACTACAATCGCATCATCCACCACGATACCAATAACCAGTACCATCGCAAACATGGTCATCACGTTGATAGACATACCAAAATACGAAATAGACGCAAACGCTCCCAATAACGAAATCGGCACAACAATAGTTGGAATCAAGGTGTAACGAATATTTTGCAAGAAAATAAACATCACAATAAATACCAACACAACCGCTTCTATCAAGGTGCTGATTACTTTTTTAATAGACAAATCAACGAATGTTGAGGTGTCATAAGGTGCTGACCATGTTACGCCTGATGGAAAATATTGTTGCAATTCATTCATCTTAGCCTTGATGTCAGTCGCAGCCTGCAATGCATTCCCACTATTAGACAAAGACACCGCCATACCTGCCGCTTCTTTACCGTTTAAATAAGAAGACGAGCTATAATCTTGGCTACCCAAGCCAATTTCTGCAACATCTTTCAAATAAACATTGGCACCATCGGTATTTTGTTTTAACAAGATATTGCCAAATTCTTCAGCTGTTTTCATTTGACCTTCGGCAACAATCGTAGCTGAGATTTGCTGTCCTATGTTGGCTGGTGTCCCACCCAATGCACCCACTGACAATTGCGCATTTTGCGCTTGAATCGCACTGTTCACATCTGCAAAAGATATGTTATAGCTCTTGAGCTTGGCTGGATCTACCCAAATCCGCATTGCACGTTGTGAACCAAACAAACGCACATTACCGACACCATCAATACGTTGCAATTCTGGGACAATATTACGTTGTGCATAGTCTTTTAGATCTTCCGCTGAAGTGGTTGCTGAATCCAAAAACACCACCATCAAGAAATTAGAACGGGCTTTGGAAACAATAATACCATTGGTTTGCACAACAGATGGCAACAAAGCTTGCACTTCAGATAGCTTATTTTGCACATTCATTTGTGCAAAATCTTGGTTGGTTTCGGGCGTAAACGTCAGTGTTACGCTGCCTGAACCACTAGAATCGGCAGAAGTGGACATATAATCCAAACCCTCTAACCCATACATATTACGTTCAATAACTGCCAATACACTATCTTCCATCACCTGTGCAGATGCACCAGGATAGGTAGCAGTTAAGGTAATTGTCGGCGCGGCAACCGATGGATATTGCGAAATCGGCAATTGTTTGATACCGATAACACCAGCAATCATGATGAAAATCGCGATTACCCATGCAAAAATCGGTCTATCAATAAAAAATTTAGCCATACATTCACTCCATTATTGCGCTGCAGAAGCAGAAGACGCAGCCTGATCTTTTGGTTCAGATGCACTGGCAGATGGCGCAGTTTCACTGGCTGCTTGAACAGGCATAGCGGGCGTGCTAGGTGCGGCATTTTCAGGCTGCCATTCTTTGGTTTGCACTTGTTTTGCGCCTGTCATACCGGCAATCATAATACCTTCTACAATGACTTTATCACCTGCTTTTAAGCCTTCGCTAATTACCCAGTTATTACCTTTTTGTCCTGTAATTTTAACTGGACGTGGCTCCATACCACCTTGCGCATTCACCACCATTACAATATCCTGCTTGCCACGAGTCACTGCTTGCTGTGGTACAACGAAAGCATTTAACACACCAGCCAAAGGCAGTTTCACTCGAACATATAATCCACTCATCAGAGCCATCTCGGGATTAGGGACAACGGCACGAATGGTTACTTGACCTGTTGCCTCATCAACCGAACTATCAGCAAATAACAAACGACCTTTATGTTGATATGGCGTACCGTCTTCTAATTCAATCTCAACTTCAATACCCTCATTAAGCACTCGCTCACCACTAATTAATTGTTGGCGTAGTTTTAACATGTCACTGGCAGATTGCTTAATATTGACATATAACATATTGTTTTGACGAATGGTTGCCATGACTGTTGAATTAGCGTTTACCAATGCGCCTTCGGTAACCAAAGATTCACCAATCACCCCGTCAATAGGCGCGGTGATATAAGCATGATTAACATTCACTTGTGCTGATTTAATCGCAGCTTGTGACGATTTTACAGACGCTTGCGCTGCACGTTGGCTTTGTAATGCCGCATCCCATTCTTGTTTGCTAATAGCATCAGCTTCCACTAGGGGGCGATAACGTGCCACATCTGCATCTGCCTTGGCCAAAGCCGCTTGCGCACTTAATAAGCTGGCACGCGCACTTTCTAAACTGGCAACATAACTGGCATCATCTAATTGATACAATGGCTGACCTGCACGAACCACAGTCCCTTCTTCAAACAATCGTCGTTTTACAATACCCGATACTTGCGGAATAATTGGCGCACTACGCACAGCTTCCAAACGTCCAGGCAAATCCATTTCTAATAGCACATTTTGTGGCTGTACTGTTATGACACTTACCGTGGGGATGGATATTTGCTGTTTTTCCTCTGCTTTATCACTAAAATAATCGCAAGCACTCAAAGCTAAAGAAGTTGCAACAGCCAACGCAGCAATACGCCATGTTTTCCCTGTTTTCATGTTATTTCCTAATAATAAATGAATTCAAAATTAAATACGTAATCTGCCTGAAAGAATATTTCAGGCAGAAATGAAAAAGTTTATCATTCTACCGTAAAAAATATAATGGCAAAACAAATAAACCCTATCTATTTTATTTTAAAACCGTTATTATACATACATTCATGAATGTTAATAAAGAAAAAATAAGATTTGAAAGAAAATAACCATGCGTAAAACCAAAATTGAAGCACAAAAAACGCGACAATATATACTTAACGCAGCCTTAGATGTATTTTATGAAGCAGGTGTCACTGATGCCACCTTGCAAGCAATTGCACAAAAGGCTTGCGTAACTCGTGGTGCATTATATTGGTATTTTAAAAACAAAGAAGATTTGTTTGAGGAAATGTGTAAACAAAAACATGCAATATTTTTAGAATTACTCAATGACCAAACTCTAAATAGTTGCAATAACGTATGGGCGCATTTAAAAAATAGTTTATTACAACTATTCACTCTTATTAGCACTAATGAACAGCAAAAAAAATTTTGTATCATTATGACCACTAAATGCGAACGCACCAGCAATAACAAAACCATAACCAATTTAGCACAACGCTATCACAAAATAATACAAACACAAATTCAGCGTGCCATAGAATTGAGCATACAACAAGGTTCTCTGCCTGATCAAACCAATCCACAACTTGCCGTATTATATTTAGAAAGTAACATGGTAGGCTTAATTTATATGTGGGCAAACGAACCTGAACGCTTTGATTTGTCGACCATGGCATCACAAATTATTCATACCAGTATGCAGACCATTGAGCAAGGCATGGTTTGATTTGAATACTTGCTCCTATCTTACGGATTGTGGTTTCCATCAAGTTATAACTGGATATTTTGCATGATTAAATAAAAACCACCTATATAAATAGATATAGGCGGTTGAGGGGTTTAATAACACATTAATTAATGCACGTCTTTCCAGTATTCTTTTTTCAGGAAGTATGCCAATGGCAACATGACTAATAATAAGAATAACATGACAACATAACCAATTTTTTTACGCTCAAGTTGTGCGGGTTCTGCCATATAAGCCATAAAATTAGTTAAATCACGTACATAATTATCATAATCCGTGGTAACCATTTTACCCTCTTTGGTTTGATGAGTCAGTTTACCCGCACTTTCCCAATACAAATCAGGAATTTTATTGCCATGACCGTCATCTTTATAAATAGGCTGGCCTTTATCGTCCAACTTCACAGCCCGAATGCCTTGCTCTGCAACCAACACATGTGGCATACCCACTTTATCAAAGACAACATTATTCCAACCTGTAGGACGTGTAGGATCTTTATAAAAACCACGTAAATAGGTATAGATATAGTCTACACCACGTGAACGGGCAATTAAGGTCAAATCAGGCGGTGCGGCGCCAAACCATTTTTTTGCATCTGCAGGATTCATATGCGCCAACATCACATCACCCACTTTATCCGTGGTAAACATTAAGTTTTTCTTAATCTGTTCATCAGTCAAACCAATGTCTTTTAAGCGATTAAATCGCATGGCAGCAGCCGAATGGCAAGATAAACAATTATTTACAAAAATTTGTGCACCACGTTGCAAACTCACTTGATCGCGTGGATCAATGGGTGCGTTATCATAATGCCCACCACCTGATGCAGCAGCAAACAGGGGCGCAGCCAACAACAATATGGCAACGGTGTTTTTTAATGCTTTTTTCATTTCAGGTAGCCTCGTTAAATATTGGTTGCAAACAAATACGCACCAATTAAAGTAATCGCACTGTAAACAAAGAACATAACTTTTTGCTTAGTGGTACTCATTGTTACGCGTTCAGGAACAGGTTTGTCTTTATCCAACTTGGTGTAAAGTGGCATACCCAAGAAGAAAGCAAAGTAGACACAAGATAAAATACGTGCAACAAGCGTGCGTGTATCTGTAGCAACCATTGCGCCCAAAATACCCAAACCAATAAATGAAATAATGAACAACACCAATGCAGTTTTAAAAATTGGTCCACGATAACGAATAGACTTAGTTTGAGAACGATCCAACCATGGTAACAATGCGATCAATACTACGGCTGCACCCATGCCAATTACTCCCCACACTTGCGTGCCAGCAAATGAGGGAATGGCACGCAAAATTGCATAAAATGGTGTGAAATACCATACTGGCGCAATATGTGCTGGAGTTACCATAGGATTAGCAGGATCAAAGTTAGGTTTTTCTAAGAAATAACCTCCCCCTTCTGGTGCGAAAAATAGTACCGCACAAAATACAATCAAAAATACCACTACACCCAAAATATCTTTTACTGTGTAATAAGGATGGAAAGGAATCCCATCTAAAGGAATACCATTGGCATCTTTATTTTTCTTGATTTCCACACCATCAGGGTTATTAGAGCCAACCTCATGCAACGCAATGATATGTGCTACCACTAAGCCAAGCAATACCAAAGGTACAGCAATTACGTGTAAAGCAAAAAAGCGGTTAAGCGTTGCGTCAGACACATTAAAGTCACCACGAATCCATGTAGATAAATCAGGACCAATGACAGGAATGGCACTAAATAAATTAATAATCACTTGTGCACCCCAAAAAGACATTTGCCCCCATGGCAATAAATAACCCATAAAGGCTTCTGCCATTAATGCTAAGAAAATTAATGATCCAAATACCCACACTAATTCACGTGGTTTTTTATATGAACCGTAAATTAAACCACGGAACATATGCAAATACACCACGATAAAAAAGGAAGATGCCCCTGTAGAGTGCATGTAGCGAATAATCCAACCGCCCGACACATCACGCATAATATATTCCACTGCTGCAAAAGCAACGGGCAAATGTTGTGCATTCGTTGTGCCATCTGGTTTAAAGTTCATGGTCAAAAAGATACCGCTGACAATTTGAATCACCAGTACTAATAATGCCAATGAGCCGAAAAAATACCAAAAGTTAAAGTTTTTAGGCGCGTAATATTGCGCCAAATGATCGTTCCATAATTTGGATAGGGGGAAGCGTGCGTCCACCCAGTCCAATAATGCTTTTGCTTTGTTATTGGTTTGGTTTGCCATAATGTGTCCCCTGTTTAGTCTTCACCAACCAAAATAAGGTTGTCGTTTACATATTTATAGGGCGGTACAACCAAATTGGTTGGCGCAGGCACGCCTTTATAAACACGTCCTGCTAAGTCAAATTTCGAGCCATGACAAGGGCAGAAGAACCCCCCTTTCCATGAACCGCCCCCCAAATCCGCTGCGCCCACATCAGGGCGGTAGGTGGGTGAACAACCCAAATGAGTACAAATCCCAATACCTACCCAAATTTCAGGCTTAATAGCACGTGTTGGATTTTTGCAATACTCAGGCTGTTGATCTGCATTAGATGCAGGATCAGCCATATCGCCATCCAAAGTGGGTAAGTCTTTTAATTGAGCGGCTGTACGATGCAAGATAAAGATAGGCTTACCACGCCATTCTGCAATGATAAGTTGTCCTTCTTCAACCTTACTCACATCTACTTCAACAGATGCCCCTGCGGCTTTTGCCTTTTCGGACGGGAACCAGCTGGCTACAAACGGTGTTGCAACTCCTACGGTGGCGATTGCGCCTGCCCCAGAAG
>CAKARD010000024.1 GCA_916720425.1 uncultured Kingella sp.
TATTAAAATGCAACGAGAAGCCGTACGTCGCCAATTGTATCGACAAGAAATGCAACGTAATCAAGAGCAATTTGTTGGACAATTACTGCAAAATGCAGTAATAAGAGAGTATTAAAAATAAAAGGTTTGCGCTTGGATACGCAAACCTTTTTGTTATGGTATAGGTGTTAGGGGCATTTCGGTGAGATCTGGTGTATCAAATACTGAAGTGCCTTTAAATTCAGAGGATTGGGTACGATTAGTAATAGAAGTTTTTGCTGTTTCATCTGTTGCATCTACTTCAATTTCGCTACCTTCTGGCAATATCTCATCTTTGGATTGTGGGCGTATAGATTGCGTTGTTCCTTTGGCAATCGTCAAATGTGCCGTACCACTGTTCCAAGCCACAGAAACCAAATCGCCAACAATTTTGCCATTGCCTTTACATGTTAAACAAATGGGTTTCCCTGAACGTGTTTTAATAATTTGATCAATTTGAACAGCATTAATGGCACGATTATTGGCTTTGCTCCATGCATTGATACTTTGTTTAAGCGCATTGATTTTAAGAGATTTTTTGTTATATGGATCTTTAAATACGGCCAGCCACAAATTGCCTGCCCCATCTTGGTTTAATGCTGCTAACTCATAGCTAACTGTTGCAGGCGTACCTGTGCTTACTGTTTTAGCAAATTCCACGGCTTGTTCAGATTTCATGCGTACACAGCCATGACTGACCACACCTGGAACACTGCGTGGGTTGCTGGTTCCATGTATACCCAGACCCAGACGCGGTTCTCCCAAGCGCACAAACACAGGGCCTAATGGGTTATTTGGGCCTGGAGGAATGCTTTTAACGCCATCTTTGCGCTCTTTTTGAATAGATAAAGGGATATGCCATGTGGGATTGAAAGCTTTCGCGCCAATTTTATGTTCCCCCAAATTGGTTTGCGTCATGGCTTTTCCAACACCTACGGGATAAACTTTTTGTAAACGACCGTTTTGGTATAAAAATAGGCGTTGTTGAGGGATATTAATGATAACATGATACCCTTGTGAAACAGGGGCAACATCAGGAACAGGTGTGGTTTGGGCGGCCCAAATAGGGATAGAAACGGTAAGCAAAATGCCACCGAAAAAAGCAAATTTCATAAAATTTTCTCTTGTGGGTTAATCTGATATTGAGGTGATAAGGACGCAACTGCCAAGGCTAAATCTGTCATTTTGTGGATTTCTAACATGCGGATATCTGTTAATACGGGTAAAAACCAATCGTAAGTTTGCGCTAATTTTTGCGTGGCCAAAATGCACTGTAAAGCATCGACATCAGGTAAACTAATGTAAAAAGCACTTTGATAGGATATAAAACCAAACTCTGACAATACTTGCGCAATATCCTGATACGCATCTTTCCAGCGCGGTGTATTGGGATACAGTTGTTTGAGTTTGCTATTATCCAAACAAAATGTGAGCGCGTAAGTCATTTTGCCATTCAATAAAAATGAAAAATTGTTATGATACCGTAAATTATTATATAATAGCGCAAAATAGGTTTTGAAAATTATAGTTTAGTGCGTCATTTGCAACAAATTATGATACACTCTAATTATGCTTTAAAAAAGAAAGAGATTGTAGGGGTAATTATGATACGAAAAATAGTAGGTATGGGATTATTGGCTTGGGCATTTGTACCAGTTTGGGCAAAGGCAAATTCTGAAAATTATACTTGTTATATAGGTATGCAAGAAATTTTCAATGTCTCTGTGATTTATCCTAATGAACAGCAAGCCATTTTAAATATTGACCAAGATAATATTGGTGCATCACCTCCTTTTGTCAAAAAGGGTGATCATTATGAATTGCAAGGTACTGAACATGTACTTGGCACTTGGCAACCACAAGAAAATGGTCAGGCATTGTTTACTATTAACAGCGAATCATCAAAGAACACTAGGTTTTTATCTTGCAAAAAAATAAAATAATCTGAATGATGGGTGTGCAGAAGTTCATGGTTTACACAAAATCATGGAAGTGTTGTACACCCTGTCTTCCATTTTAATATCATGACCATATCTCACACAGTTTATATTCATGCATTAGATTATGAAGGGCGTGGCGTAGCACATTATCAAGGTAAAACATTATTTGTAGAAGGTGCTTTGCCACAAGAACAGGTTCAATGTCATATTCAAAACGATAAAGGGCGTTTTGCTCTTGCTAAAATCAACCGTATTATCCAGCCATCTATTTATCGTCAAACACCATCGTGTCCGCATTTTGATCATTGTGGCGGTTGCGTGTTGCAACATGTAGAATTTAACGCGCAAGTTGCCATGAAGCAACGAATCTTTGAAGAACAATTACAGCGTATAGGTAGAGTAACACCTCAAAATATATTGCCCCCTATTTATGGATCAGCATGGCATTATCGTGATCGTACACGATTAAATATTGCCGTGGTGCAAGGAAAAATTCAGTTGGGTTATCAGGCTTGGCACAGCCATCGGGTGATTAATCTTGACCAGTGTCCCGTTTTGCCTAAGCTTGTATCGGCATTTTTGCCACATATACGCACAATATTGCAAACTATTTGCGAACAACAACCACAAATACGCTTGCAACACATAGAAATTAATCAGGCGCACAATGCCACTGCTATTTGTATTGCCAGTGATAAATCTATTGCTCATCAATACTTAAAACAATTTTATCAATCATTACCCCGCCATCAAACATGGCAAATTTGGCAACAAGTGGGTAAAAAAATGGCACAAGTGGTTATGCCCCAAAATGCGGAACCTTTGTATTATTTATTACCCGAATTTAATCTGAGTATGCCTTATCAAATTGGTGATTTTACTCAAATTAATACCGCGCTTAATCAGCAGATGATTAGTCGTGCCATGCGAATACTTCAGCCAAAAATTTATGAACGTATTGCCGATTTATTTTGTGGTTTGGGTAATTTTACGCTTCCCATTGCGCAAAGTGGTGCTCAAGTTGTCGGTATAGAAGGTGCAGATTATCTTACACAACGCGCTATTGCTAATGCCCGTGCTAATGGTTTGAATAATGTGCAATTTCTTACTGCTAATCTGTTTGATATTCGAGCTCAAGACTTGGTGCAGTTAGGCTATTTTGACAAAATTCTGTTGGATCCACCACGTGCGGGAGCCTATGCTGTCGTGCAAGCTTTGCATTTTCCCTATTTACCACGCAAGATTGTGTATGTTTCATGCAACCCTGCAACACTAGCACGAGATGCTCAGGTTTTGGTTAGCAAAGGCTATCAGTTTAAATGTGCAGGAATTATGAATATGTTTCCTCATACCGCGCACATTGAAGCAATTGCTGAATTTTGTTTAGATAATGGTTAATCTTGCTATATTATTAACGCCAACGAATAAAAATCAATGTTATTAATATCAAAACACTAATAATGGGTAATGAACTGCCCATGCGCATATAGGGTGTTTGTCCCATGCGTCCTTGTACTGTACCCTCTAGTGTTGCAATGGTATTGGGTGTGGCTTGGGCGATAATTTTTCCCTGATGTGAAACAATGGCAGTGGCTCCTGTATTGGTGGCACGTATCATATTGCGTCCCAGTTCCAAAGCACGTGCTTGTGATTGCTGTAGCTGTTGCCACATGGCGTTAGAATCACCATACCAAGCCATATTGCTGGCGTTGGCCAGTAATGTGGATTGTTTTGCTGATGCAATTAGTTCATCACCAAATCCATCTTCATAGCAAATATTAAAGGCAATTTTTTGATTTGCCATATCAAAAGGTTGTTGTGCTTGCCCCCCACGCACAAAGCCTGATAGGGGCATGTGCATCATTTCGTATAAAGGATTGGTGATGAGAGGCAAAGGTTTATATTCTCCAAACGGCACCAGATGATCTTTGGCATAGAGGGGCATTTTTTCAGGATAGACAGGATCGTATTGGCTCAATAGCACTATGGCATTGAGATAATTGTTACCATCGGGGGTCAAGGCTGGGATCCCTACTGCCAAGTCGCTGCCATTATTTTGTGCGGTTTGGGCAAATTCAAACAAAACTTTTTGAGGAGTATTTTGCAGAAATTCAGGTAAGGCGGTTTCAGGTAATAATACAATTTTTGCATGTGTTTGACGGATCTGTTCTAAATAGCGCTGATAAGTACTGGCAAAGATTTTAGGATCAAATTTTAATTGTTGTGGAATATTACCTTGTATTAGAGCAACACTTACAGGTTCTCCTGATTCTTTGGTAAATTCATAATGGCGCAAGGCGCCGCCAGCCAGTAAGACAATTACTAGTGCCGATAAGGCGATGAGGCGTTGCTTTATTTCTGATTGATCTATTAATAAAACTAACCATGCACTTATACAAGCAGTGATAAAGGTGAGCAGATGAATGCCACCTAATGGCGCAAAACCTGCTAAAGGGCTGTTGTCAGCAATTTGCGAGTAACCCAACGCACCCCAGCCAAAACCTGTTAAGGCATGTTCCCGAGCAAATTCTCCTAACGTCCACCACGCAGGCAGTAATAAACCTAGAGAGAAAAAACGTGATAGATGAGTATATTTACCCCAAAACCACATCGCAAAAGTAGGAAAAATCGCCAAAAATGCAGGTAATAATAAAGTTAATGGAATGGCGTGTAAATTGGATAGCCCTGATATATCGTGTAAGGCGGTATGTATCCACCAAAATTGTAAACTGTATGTAACCCAAGAAAAATAATATGTTGAACGAGCAATGGCGTGCGGTTTAAGTTCTAATAAACGAATAAATGCGCCAAATAATAAGGGCATGAGCCAAAAATGGTAATACGGTGCAAACGCTAAAGGCATGGCTGATGCAAAAGAGGTCAAGAGCAAGATATATATCCATGGCTTTTGCCAAAATTTATCTAATTGAGTTAGCATAGAGTTATTGTTTCACTTGTTTATATTGAGCCCAAACTAAAAATTGTCTTAGGCTTTCTGGGTCTAGCATATCGGGTAAAACGCATTGCCATAATATATGTTGATTGGGTTGTTGCCAGCGCAATACGCAAAGATAACGCCCCACCAAACTGCTAGGACACAATTGTGCTTCGGTAGCATAGTTGGGTAAAAATAATACTGCTTTTCCATCATCATACAGAACCCATTGAGTAATAGGATTACGATAATATAATGCCCAAGAACTGGCGCAAAGTATCGCTAATAATAATAAATAAAGCCTGAATCCTGTAAAATAAAAGATTGTTGTGCTGATGAGTATGGTTGCCCAAACTAAACACAAAATACAGTATTGTCGTGATGGTGTTAAACTAACAGTATACATTAAACATCTGTATCAATAACATTTTCATTTTCAATGATACCATCGTGTAAATCTAATACGGTATCGTGAACGTCTAGTTCAAAAAAACGCCAAAAGTTTTCTAGGCTCAAATCGGTGGGAAATTGGTGGTTATCTAATGTCCAGCTGCTTAATTCAGCAACAAAAATGTTTTTGTAGTGCTCGTTAACATAACCAACGGCTTGTTCAGGTGTGTCAAATTCTGGTAATAAGTAAACACTGCAATTAGAACGTAATTGTGCTAATGTGAGGGTGATTTCATCATCTTGATTAAGCCAATCTAAAAATACCTGAGTGGGCTTTAGTACAACGGCCATACGGTTAACAAAATACATGGTTTATCCTAATAAAAAAATGGCATTTTAACTGAAAGAAAAGTAAAAAAGCAGCCTAAATGATCATTTAGACTGCTTTTAAAAAAGTGAAACTTAGTGGCCGCCACCACCGCAAGCACCACAACAACCACTGTTGCCTTTGTGCATATCAATAACCATTCGACCTTGAATTTTACCTTGGCGCATTTCATCAAAAATAGCGGGGGCTTCGTCTAAACGGCGCAATTTTACTTTTGGAACCACCAAACCTTCCGCACCAAATTGGAAAGCTTCCGCTAAGTCTTGACGCGTTCCCACCAAAGAACCGATGACTTCAATGCCATCTAATACCAAGCGTGGAATAGATAAATCCATGGTTTCGGGTGGTAAGCCGACAGCAATAACACGTCCGCCTGCACGCACAGCATTTACCGCTGATTCAAAAGCATTTTTCGATACGGCAGTCACCACTGCAGCATGGACCCCTCCTACTTTCTTTTGCATGACTTCTGCGGCATCTTCACGTGAGGCGTTGATAATAATATCTGCGCCCATTTCTTGTGCAAAGGCCAGTTTTTCATCGTTTATGTCAATGGCAACCACATGTGCACCAAATACTTTTTTAGCGTACTGTACGCCCAAGTTGCCCAAACCACCTGCACCATAAATCGCAATCCATTGACCAGGACGAATGTTTGATACTTTGATTGCTTTGTAGCATGTTACGCCAGCACAAGTAATGCTGGACGCTTGAGCAGGATCTAAACCATCGGGAACTTTGACAGCATAATCTGCATTAACAATACAATGCGTTGCCATGCCACCATCAGCAGTATAACCAGAATTTAATACACTGCGACATAAGGTTTCACGACCTGTATTGCAATATTCGCATGAACCACAGCCTTTATAAAACCATGCAATACTCACACGATCTCCCACTTTAAGTGCGCTCACACCGTCAGCAGTTTGTTTGACAATGCCAATACCTTCATGACCCAAGACCACACCCGCTTTGTCGCCATAATCACCAGAAGCAACATGCAAATCGGTATGACACACACCACAATATTCCACCTCTACCAATGCTTCATTAAAGGCCAAAGGACGAATGTCTTTTTCTACGACTTCTACAAAGCCAGATACTTTGGGATTGACAACGACTGCTTTCATTTTCATGCTAAGTACTCCTATTAAGATGTGACGATTCGCTGATTATTATCTATCAGATGATTGTTGTTTTCAAGAAATCTTATTGGTTAATTGATTGAAATCAAAGGAGATTTTGTTATGATATAATATCATAATCTGCGCTTAGCCAGAGTTTTGGCAACTTGGCTAGGTGGGGTTTCTGTTGGGCGATCTTTGCTACCTAATAAGCCTTGTTCAGCAATATTCACGATTTCAAAGCCATGCATTAATGTATAATGCAATTGGGTAATGCTACCATTGGGAACGCTTTTATATAAAATGGCACTGGCGTTGATGCTTTTGAGTATGGCGGTAATGGCCATGCCATGTGACACAACCAATACCCGAGACATACGTCCATTGCCAGGTGGGCTTTGCGCAATCACACGATGTAATCCATCATATAAACGTGCTAAAAAGGCAGTTTCATCTTCAGCACTTTGATCGGGATCGATTTGGCTGATGCATTGTGCCAGTTGATTATGTTGTCCGTTGCGATAGGATTGCAACCATGCCTCGCGATTGGGATAGCCTAAACGTTTCGCAATTTGTTCATGTAAACTAACACTTAATCCGCCTTCAAAAGATCCAAAATGATATTCACGCAATTGTGCGATCTTTTGTATAGTCAGCGTGGGTTGCCCTGCATAAGTTAAGAGAATGTGTGCGGTATCAATAGCGCGAGGTGAAGTGCTACTAAAGGCAGCATCAAAATGAATTTTTTTGGCTGCCAATCGTTTCCCTGCCTCTTTGGCTTGTTGGCGACCTTCGTTAGTTAAAGGTGAGTCGCACCAACCTTGTATGCGTCCTGCTTGATTAAACTCCGTTTGTCCATGTCGTACAAGATAAATTTCTAGATTCATACTGTGATCCTTATAATGGGTTTAATAATGAGGAAATTTTAAACCGCTCGCCAATAATCTACATATAACTGCAATTCTTGATTGCCACGCCACTCATTAACCACGGGGTGATAGACAATCTGAATGTGTTCGGGCAGTGTTTCATTTGTATTCCAAAACATGGCTTCTAAAACGCGCTGATCTTTTTTTAGCCATGCTTTGATGTGCTTTTGGTTTTTGCCCATCGCTTGTTGGCGCATTACACGGAACGTATCATTAAAACTAGGCGGTGCAAAACCTTGTCCCCACACTTGATTATTGATTAATTGGGTTTGCGCAATGGTTAAATCTTTATTGTCTAAACTGCCGTCAGTTAAATAGGTTTGCGATAAAATTTCTTCATTTACAATTTCACGCACAACTTGTTCAAATACGCGACAAAACTCATCAAAACGGCTAGCACGTAGTGTGAGACCTGCAGCCATGGCATGCCCACCAAATTTAATAATCATATCGGGACAACGTTTGGTCACAGCGTCCAACATATCACGCAAATGTACACCAACAATAGAACGCCCTGATCCACGCATCTCACCGTCCCCAGATGGTGCAAACACAAAAGTAGGACGATAAAATTGTTCTTTTAAGCGACTGGCAACAATTCCTATTACGCCTTGATGGAAATCAGTATGATAAACAACCAGTGTGGTTTGTTCGGTGGGCAAAGTATCAGGGCAGTGATTGAATACATTTTGTAACATACTGTGTTCAATTTCTTGGCGTGAACGGTTCATGCGATTGAGTTGTTCAGCAATTTCGCTGGCGTGAGATAAATTGTCAGATAATAAACAGGCAATGCCAATACTCATATCGTCTAAACGCCCTGCAGCGTTGATACGAGGTGCCAGCCCAAAACCCATGTCAAAGGGTTGTGCCTTATTGGGATCACGTTGGGTCACTTCAAATAAGGCTTGTATGCCAGGCGACATTTTTCCTGAACGTATGCGTTTTAAGCCTTGTGATACTAAAATACGATTATTGTGATCTAAGGGGACAACATCGGCAACTGTGCCTAATGCAACTAAATCTAATAATTCGTTTAATTTAGGTTCGGGGTGTTGTTCATTAAAATGATTTTTTTGGCGCAATAGGGCGCGTAATGCAATTAATACATAAAAAATCACGCCTACCCCCGCCAGATTTTTGCTAGGGAAAGGGCAGTCTTTTTGATTGGGATTGACAATAATACAATTGGGAAGATGAGATCCTGCGCTATGGTGATCGGTGATGACAGTATCAATACCCCATTCGTGCGCACGAGCCACGCCTTCATAGCTACTGATACCGTTATCCACTGTTACAATCAGATTTGCTCCCATCTCATAGGCGATGTCTGCCAGTTGAGGGGTTAATCCATAACCATGTTCAAAGCGATTGGGAACAAAATAATCAACTATCGCACCCATGGCACTTAGTCCTTTCATGCCTACACTACAGGCAGTGGCACCATCGGCATCATAATCCGCAATAATCAAGATGCGTTCTTGTTGCTCGATAGCTTGTGCCAATCGTTCAGCAGCGGCAGTACAATTTTTCAGTTGGGTATAGGGCAATAATTGCGAAAAATCATCACTTATTTCTTCGATCTTGTTGATATGGCGTGCAGCGTATAGTTTGGCTAATAAAGGATTGGCACCTGCATTTTGTAATGCTTGCTGCATTGCGCCATCAACAGGGCGCGTGGCAATGTGTTTAGCGTGCGACATAATGCAAAAATCATAGATGAAAACTGCGTTATTTTAACATTGAATGTTATAATTCTTCATCAGTAGTATTTTGTTGCACTATTTATATTATATATGATAAGGAGAAAAACATGACATCTCAATCTTACCCACGCGTTCGCAAAGCTGTTTTTCCTGTAGCTGGATTTGGCACACGCTTTTTACCTGCTACCAAAGCCAGTCCTAAAGAAATGTTACCCATTGTGGATAAACCTCTGATTCAGTATGCTGTGGAGGAAGCCATTGCTGCAGGTTGCACTGAAATTATTTTTGTTACAGGGCGAAGTAAACGTAGCATAGAGGATCATTTTGACAAAGCTTACGAATTAGAAAACGAATTGGCTTTGCGCCAAAAAGATAAACTACTTAAATACGTGCAAAATATCTTGCCCAATAATATTACATGCTTATATATTCGCCAACCCGAAGCATTGGGTTTAGGACATGCCGTGTTGTGTGCTGAATCTGCCGTGAGTAATGAACCTTTTGCCGTGATTTTGGCTGATGACCTGATTGATGCACCTAAAGGCGCATTAGCCCAAATGATGGATACATACAATACAACAGGCAGTAGCGTATTGGGTGTACAAACTGTAGCGCGTGAACAAACGAGTTCTTATGGCATTGTAGAGGTGAGCGATTGGCACAAATTACAACGTGTCAACAGTATTGTAGAAAAACCCAAGCCAGAAGATGCTCCTTCTAATCTTGCTGTAGTAGGGCGTTACATTCTCACGCCACGGATTTTTGAGTTATTGCGCCATATTCCCCGTGGTGCAGGGGGAGAAATACAACTAACCGATGGTATTGCTAGCTTGATAGAATATGAACCTGTTTTAGCGCATACTTTCAAAGGTACACGTTATGATTGTGGCAGCAAACTGGGCTATTTAGAAGCCACTTTAGCATATGGTTTAAAACACCCTGAAGTAGGCGAAGCTTTTGGTACATTGCTACAACAATATGCGCAAAATACACAAAAAAATAACAAAAAAGGCTAGTTTTATTGACTATAAACACGTGTTGCATCATGTCTTATGCACAAGAGTGACAGCACGTTTATACTTTTTTCTTGCTAATCCAAGTATTTAATACAGGATATTTTATGAATGAACATTTACACCAATTAACCCAAGTTGCCATTAATGCATTAGAAGATATTAAAGCCAAAGATATTGTGGTTTTAGACACGGCAGACAAAACGCCTTTGTTTCAACGCATGATTATTGCCAGTGGTGATTCAACTCGTCAAGTCAAAGCACTGGCCAATAATGTGGTGGTAGAAATTAAAAGTGCGGGTTTTGATGTGTTAAGTAGCGAAGGACAAGATGGGGGTGAATGGGCGTTGGTAGATGCTGATGACATCATTATTCATGTCATGCTCCCAGCTGTGCGTGATTTTTATAATATTGAAGCCCTATGGGGTGGTGAAAAACCTTCTGCTCACACAGGCATGACCAAACCATGGCATGCTGCAGATTATTAATACTGATTTATCATGCTCACACCTGAATTACTGGCTCGTTTTGAGCGCAATTATGCCTTGATTCAATCAAACCAAGGGGATTTTGTTCATAATTTTGCCCAAGCAAAAATTGCTATTTCACAAACTGTACACGATACACATGTTCAATATGGTGAAGACAGTCCTCAATATGCTTTTGCATTGGCGCAAATGGGTTTGTGGCATAATGATAATAGTGATTATTCTGCGGCCGAACCCTTACTCAAACAAGCAGTACAAACCCTTAACCGTCACCAAAATGAAGCCCAAGTTATCCCTTTGTTGGCAGAAGCAAAGCTGTTTTTAGGATGGCATTGTTTTATAAAAGGGCAATTAGCACAAGCACATGATATGCTTGAAAATGCTTTAGCATTGTTACCCGAACAAGCGCAAACAGGCTTATTAGCCACACGAATTGAATGGACGAAAATTAAAATAAGTAACCATAACCACTTGTTTGAATTACAATTAAAAACAGAGCAAATTATTCATCGGCTACAAACGCTTTTGGGAGAAAACCATCGTTATACCGCCTATGTTTATATTCATCTTGCGCAACAATATCGTCTGTCGGATCATCTTGAGCAAGCACAGGCAATTATTAAACACGTGATGCCTGTTATTGGTACAGGACATCCTTTTGCCATACCGTTATATATTGAATATGCATTGCAACATTATCAACAACATAAATATCGACAGGCTCATGTTCTATGGCAAACGACACTGAATATTGCGCAACGTATTTATCGCCCCCAACACGCAAAACACGGTATCTTGTTGCTTCAAGAGTCCATATACGAATTTTCGCAAAATCATTATGCGCGTGCATTTGAATTGGCTAGTATTGCCCGTCAAAATTTAAATCAAAATTTTGAGGAAGATCACCCGCTTATTATTATGATTAATGAACATTTACAAGCCATATTATTAAAAACTGACTACATTCAACGGATACATTAAGGGTGGATTATGGCGCATTATGCTATTGGTGATTTGCAAGGTTGTTATGCTGAACTAAATGCATTATTAAATACGCTAGAGTTTAATCATGGCAAAGATACTTTATGGCTGGTGGGTGATGTGGTGAATCGTGGTCCGCAGTCGTTAGAATGTCTACAGTTTGTGCTGCAACACAGCGATAGCGTGCAAATGGTTTTAGGCAATCATGATTTGCATTTATTAGCCTTACTTTATGGACATGGTAAGCATAAAAAAAGCGATTCATTGACACCAATTTTAAATCATCCGCAGGCAAAAATTATGCGAGATTTTTTGCGTCAACAGCCTTTAATGTACCATAACACGCAATATGTTTTGGTTCATGCGGGAATTTTGCCACAATGGACCGTCGCCCAAGCGCAAGATTTGGCTAACGAAGTCTCACATGAATTGACCCATTCGCATGTGAATGATTTTGTTGCACAGATGTATGGCAATCAACCCAATGCTTGGTCGGAAGATTTAGTCGCATATGCACGTTGGCGTTTTATCACTAATGTGTTTACTAGAATGCGTGTGCTCAATCCAGATAATAGCCTTGATTATGCCTATAAAGGGGTATATGACACCATACCAAAACCTCAATATGCATGGTTTGATGCGCCTCAACGATTCAATACTAGCCATACTATTGTTTTTGGGCATTGGTCAGCATTAGGGTTATGTCAGAAAAATCATGTTATTGGGATAGATACGGGTGCATTATGGGGTGGGGTGTTAACTGCTATCAATTTAGATACAGGTGAGCTTACTTCTCAGGAAAGCTTTCAAACATATCATTTAAAATAGTTTGGCATGAAAAATAAAATAGGGAAGAGATTTATCTTCCCTATACTATTTGGGGCTAATATGCCATTAATCTTGCTGTTGTGCAATATGTTTATGCCATGCTTGTACGCTGTTAACGGTCAGCATATTTAGGCTTTTTACACCTTCACTCATGGCTTCACCACCTGCAATAGTAGTATATTGTGGCACGCGTGCCATTAGTGCGCTATGGCGAATGGAGTGGCTGTCTGCAACAGACTGGATATCGCTGGTAACCGTATTAACCACTAATGCAATTTCACCATTTTTAATAGAATCCACAATATGCGGACGACCTTCTTGCACTTTGTTAACCACTTGTACTGTAATGCCGTGTTGTGCCAAAAATGTTGCTGTACCACGTGTCGCACACAAACCATAACCCAATGCTTGGAAATTTTTAGCAGTTTGTAAAATCAAAGGTTTATCTTCGTCTTTCACTGCCAAGAAAATTTTACCTGTGCTGGGCATGCGTTCACCCGCCCCCAATTGTGCTTTTAAATAGGCTTCACCAAAGGTTTTGGCGATACCCATTACTTCGCCAGTTGAGCGCATTTCTGGCCCCAAAATGGTATCTACGCCAGGGAATTTGATAAATGGGAATACCGCTTCTTTTACGGCATAAAAATCCGGAATCACTTCTTGAGTAAATCCTTGTTCTTGCAAGCTTATATCAGCCATTGCGCGTGCACCAATTTTGGCCAATGGTACGCTGGTTGCTTTGGAAACAAACGGCACGGTACGGCTGGCGCGTGGGTTCACTTCCAAGACAAATACCACGCCCTCTTGCACAGCAAATTGCACATTCATCAAACCTTTCACATGCAAGGCAAATGCCATGGCTTTGGTTTGGCGGCGAATTTCATCTTGAATTTCATTGCTCAATGAATACGGAGGCAAAGAACAACCTGAATCGCCTGAGTGAATACCTGCTTGTTCCACGTGCTGCATAATGCCACCAATAACCACCTCTTTACCGTCAGAGACACAATCTACATCCACTTCAATTGCGTTGTTTAGGAAAAAATCCAATAACACAGGACTGTCTTCTGATACTTTCACAGCTTCGCGCATATAGGTTTGTAGTTGTTCTGGGCTGTGTACCACTTGCATAGCGCGACCACCTAATACATAAGACGGGCGCACCACCAGTGGATAACCAATTTCTTCAGCAAGAGTTAAAGCTTCATTTTCATTGCGTGCAATACGGTTTGAGGGTTGACGCAGGCCAAGCTCATTTAACACTTTTTGGAAGCGTTCGCGATCTTCAGCAGCATCAATACTATCGGCTGATGTCCCGATGATATTGACACCATTTTCAACCAGTGCATTTGCCAATTTCAATGGCGTTTGACCGCCATAATGCACGATGACACCCCAAGGATTCTCCTTGCGTACAATTTCCAACACATCTTCTAATGTCAAAGGCTCAAAATACAAGCGGTCAGACGTATCAAAATCGGTAGAAACGGTTTCAGGGTTGCAATTGACCATAATCGTTTCGAAACCTGATTCACGCAATGCCAACGCTGCATGGACACAACAATAGTCAAACTCAATCCCTTGACCAATGCGGTTGGGGCCACCACCTAAAATCATGACTTTTTTGTGATTACTTGGACGCGCTTCGCATTCTTCTTCGTAAGTGGAATATAAATAGGCCGTATCTGTGGCAAATTCTGCTGCACAAGTGTCTACGCGTTTATAAACAGGATGCAAATTTAAAGTGTAACGATGTTTACGTACTTCAGTTTCGTTAATATTAAGCAATTGTGCCAAGCGTTTATCAGAAAAGCCTTTACGTTTTAGACGGCGCAAGGTTGCATAATCTAAATCATTTAAACTGCGATTAGTAAGGCATTGCTCTTCTTTAATCAAATCTTCGATTTGTGCCAAGAACCATGCATCAATTTTGCAAATATCGTGAATTTCTTGCAAACTGAATCCAACACGGAATGCGTCTGCTACAAATAACATTCGTTCAGCACGAGGATTGGCTAATTCGCGGCGAATCTCTGCTTTATCGGTTGAACGTGGGTTAAAACCACATAATCCTGTCTCCAAACCGCGCAAAGCTTTTTGGAATGATTCTTGAATGGTGCGGCCTATTGCCATGACTTCGCCCACCGATTTCATTTGTGTGGTTAAAGTATCATCTGCGGCAGGGAATTTTTCAAACGCGAAACGCGGGATTTTGGTCACGACATAGTCAATGGAAGGCTCGAACGACGCGGGCGTGCGGCCGCCGGTAATGTCGTTGCGCAACTCGTCCAGTGTGAAGCCAACTGCCAATTTTGCGGCAACTTTAGCAATCGGGAATCCTGTTGCTTTGGAAGCTAATGCAGACGAACGCGATACGCGCGGGTTCATCTCAATCACAATCATCTCACCATTTTCAGGGTTTACTGCAAACTGAACGTTTGAGCCGCCGGTATCCACGCCGATTTCGCGCAATACTGCC
>CAKARD010000025.1 GCA_916720425.1 uncultured Kingella sp.
CAATAAATAAATCATGTCGATGATTTTAAAGAAAATTATTTTGTTATATTTTTTAATGCTGAGCGTACGCCTTCACTAATATCTGTATTCATGGGTATATTTTGTATCGCTTGTTTTGCTTCTCGTTCACTGTAACCCAATGCTAGCAGTGTATCTATAATATCTTGGTGTGTATCAATTTGAGTATTTAGGCTCACAGAATGACTTTTTGCTATAGGACTGAGTTTATCACGCAACTCTAATATCATACGTTCAGCTGTTTTTTTACCAATACCAGGTGCAGCTGAGAGTTGTTTGATATTTTCTTGCGTGATGGCTTGGACTAATTCTTCACTGGTCATCGTGGATAGCACACCTAATGCTGTTTTTGCACCAATACCACTGACTTTTATAAGCTGACGAAACATCTGACGCTCTTCTTTGTTGGCAAAGGCAAATAATAAATGGGCATCTTCTCGTATAATTTGCTGGGTATAAAGTTGAATATTCTGCCCAATTTCTGGCAAGGTGTAATAAGTTTGCATGGAAACTTCAGCTTCGTACGCAATACCATTAATATCTATGAGTATATAAGGGGGATGTTTTTCTATTAATATGCCCGTTAGTCGGCTAATCATGGGGTTTGCCTTGTTTTTTGTTCTTTAAAATGGTTGCACGATATTTGGGGGTGTGGGGGCTATCCCCCACGCGTGGTACGCGGCAAGACGCGTGTTCACTGCATATTATTAAGAGGGTTGTTCTTCAAACAATGCTTCTACAAATGCGCGTGCATTAAATGGCCGTAAGTCGTCTATGCTTTCACCTACGCCTATGTAACGAACAGGAATCGCTCGGCTACTGGCTAAGGCTGCTAATACACCACCTTTGGCGGTGCCATCTAATTTGGTTACGATAAGCCCTGTTACGCCTAATGCATCATCAAATGCTATGACTTGATTGACGGCGTTTTGCCCAATATTAGCATCTAATACTACGATGATTTCATGCGGTGCTTCGGGCATGGCTTTTTGTAAGACGCGTTTCACCTTTTTGATTTCTTCCATTAAGTGCAATTGTGTGGGCAATCTTCCTGCAGTATCAGCTAAGACAATGTCTATGCCTTTGGCTTTGGCTGACTCTACGGCATCATAACAAACTGAGGCACTGTCACCTTTTTCTTGAGAAATAACGGTTACACCATTACGCTTGCCCCATTCTTGTAGTTGTTCACGGGCTGCGGCACGAAAGGTATCACCTGCTGCCAACATAACGGTTTTACCTTGTGATTGGAAATATTTAGCCAGTTTACCAATAGATGTGGTCTTACCTGCTCCGTTAATACCTGCCATCATAATAACAAACGGTTGCTGATTATCGGGTAATACAAGAGGTTGTTCTAATGGTTTTATTAAGTCATAAACAGCTTCTTTGAGGGCTTGACGCAATTCCTTGCCATCTTTTAATCCCTTGAGTGATACACGATCACGTACTTCTTGCATGAGTTGTTCCGTCGCTTCTATACCCATATCACTGGTTAATAGCACGGTTTCTAATTCTTCATACAAATCTTCATCTATCTGACCACCACCAAATACGCTGGCTAGAGATTTTGCCATATGATTGCGTGATTTGCTTAAGCCTTTTTTGAGTTTTTCTGCCCATGTTAATTGTAACTCGTCATCACCCGTCCATACGGTAGCGGCTTCTGCTGCGATAGGTTGAGCAATTTCTTCTTCAACCACCTCTGTAACTTGAACTTGGGGTTCGGTTTGTTTGGATTGATGTTCTAAAATTTGCGACACGGTGGGAATATCGCCTGTGATTTTGGTCGCAAGGTTTTGTATACCGTGTTTGACTGCTTCTTTGGTTTCTTCGGCTACAATTTCAGCTCGAAGTTCTAACTCTTCTATTTTATCGCTCACCGCATGAGCCAGATCACCAGTCCATTCTTGCGTTTCTTGGGCAATCATTTCGGCACGCATTTCTAATTCTTCTACTTTATCACTAACAGCATGGGCCAATTCTTTAGCCTGATCGCTTAAATTGTCTACGTTTTGCTCTATTATTTCTATTTTTTGTTCTACGGTAGCCGCCTGTGATGTTTCGGCTTCTTGGTCTTGGTCATTTTTATTTTTAAAAATTTTATTTAAAAAACTAAACATGGCATGTCCCCAATTTGTGAAGAAAATAACATTTTGGATTGTAACCGATTTTAGCTAAAATCGCTGTTTCCTTTTAAAATGCAGGTTAAACTATGTTGCAATTAAAGAATGTTTCTAAAATTTTTGGGCAAAAAATTGTAGCGCAGGATATTGATTTATCCGTAAAAAATGGTCAATTAACCGCGCTTTTGGGTGCAAGTGGCAGTGGCAAATCTACACTTTTAAACATGATTGCAGGTTTAATTCAACCTGAGAAAGGAGAAATCATTCTAAACCATGTATATCAAAATAACTTACCTCCTGAGCAACGATATATTGCCATGATGTTTCAGGATTTTGCTCTATTGCCCCATCTTAATGTATGGGAAAATGTGGCTTTTGGTTTACGCTTGCGTGGAATGAATAAAACTCAAGCTAAGCAAATTGCTTTATCTTTATTAAACGAAGTGGGATTATTAGATGCTAAAGAGCGTAAAATTGATGCTTTATCAGGCGGTGAAAAACAGCGTGTTGCATTAGCACGAGCTTTAGCAGGTTCACCCAAGCTTTTGTTGTTAGACGAACCGTTTTCTAGTTTGGATACCGCTTTACGTGGCCAATTGCAACAACTCACGCGACAACTGGTACGGCAGCGAAATATTCCAGCAGTTTTGGTCACACACGATCCCAAGGAAGCTTGTTTTATGGCAAGCGACATGGCAATTTTAGTCTCTGGTAAAATCGTGCAACAAGATAACGTTAATCAAATTTTAGCGCGCCCTAATTGTCCACAAGTAGCCCAATTATTGGGAGCGATTAATGTGAATGAACAACGCTATATTCCACAACATGCAATTTATTTTAATCATCTAAACGGCATAGAGTGCCTGATTTTAGAGCATTCACCACAACCTGAATGTTGGCAGATTCGATTTCATCACCCAACTTGGGGGGAATTAATCGGCATCAGTCCTATAGCTATAAGCAAGAAAAGTTGTCGTATCTGGGTGGATGAAGCACATATTGTTTTGTTTTAATAAAAAGAATAATTAACCACAACTTACAATATCTTTCTGTTCTTAACGTGTGATGGCGTGAAATCAGTTAGAATGCGACCACTAATATAAAACCCTAACTTAATTATGACTTATCGCATTAAACAGTTATTTATATGGTTACTTTTAGGACTCAATAGTTTTTCCACTATTGCCGCTCCTGATGATGATCCACTAACAAAACTCATCCAAGAACGACAACTTCCTGATGAAGAAATCGACCAAGAAGGATTAGACGAACTGTTACGCCAAAAAAGTCAGGAATTTAATAATATACAACAGCGACCAGCGTCCACACAATCCAATCAAGCAATACCACAAAATCCATACGCTGCACGCCCCAATCCAACCGTACCTAATGCTGCGCCAGTGGCTTCCAATCCATCTCACACTCGCAGTAACAATCGTAATGACGCTGATGAGTTAATAGCCAGCGCAATGGGTTTTTTAGGCGTGGCTTATCGCTTTGGTGGCACTTCACCGACAGGTTTTGATTGTAGTGGTTTTATGCAATATATTTTTCGTAAAACCTTTGCAGTGAATTTGCCGCGCACGTCTGCTGAACAAGCAACTGTGGGAGTATTTGTCAATCGCAATGAATTACAACCTGGAGATATGGTATTTTTCCGTACCTCAGGCAACCGCATTTCACACGTAGGCATGTATGTAGGTAACGATCGCTTTATTCATGCGCCACGAACGGGTAAAAATATTGAAATTACCAGTTTGTCACATAAATATTGGAACAGCCGTTATGCGACTGCACGCCGCGTCAAACGCAATAACGCACAAAACTTTATTCGTCATTAAATTAAAAGGAAAAATCATGCCCCAACCTCCCATGCCAAAATGGTTGAGCGACGATGGTTTACCCATATCTTGCACAGAAAAGCTTAAAGTCATGGATCAAAATATGCATGAATTATTTCAAACAGCACAAGATGCTTTTGAGGATGCACTATTAATGGGTTGTAGTGAGCAACAATTACGCGATTATTTGACACAACTCATCGCCAGTGTGGATAATCCGTACCGTTCTTAAAAGAGAAACAATCTTATAGTAATACATAACAAACATTACCTGCCTTCACCACTGGTTTGCACAATAGGAATGTGTGGTACATACAAAATATCATGCGTAGTCTTATTAAGTAAATCAGCCAATGTGTATCCATCTAAATGGCTTAAAAATACTTTGATACCGTCATGCAAAATCTCAGCTAAACGACAATTTACTGTAATAACACATTGATTATTATCTCCAAAACATTCTACTAATTGTAATGGTTCTATTAGACGTACTACTGCACCTACTCGAATCCTTTCAGGTGGCTGGGCCAGTTTTAAACCACCACCTTTGCCACGTATGCTAATTAAAAAACCACCTTTCACCAATGCTGTAACCACTTTCATCAAATGGCTCTTTGAAATATTATAGGCTTGGGCAATGGTGGCAATATTCACTAAATCGTCATCATTAATGGCAGCATAAATTAAAACGCGTAATGCGTAATCGGTTTGTTGAGTAAGATACATGATTTTTTGGCTTGCGATTGTGTTATTAAAGTTTCATAATTAACGCATCTTATACCGCAAACACCTACAAATAACAAGGAAAAGGAACACATTAATGAAACGACATTCTACTTTAATTAAATTATCTCAAGAACATCATCATACTTTGGCATTGTGTGTACGCATTTTGCGTCAACCTGAACTCAATCATCAGGCAGATATTGTGGCGCATTATTTTGATTTAGAACAGCACTTTGTTAGTGAAGAAACACTATTTGCACCATTATGGAACAAACTCAATCGCCCCGATTTAAAAAATCGCTTTGAACATGACCACGCAACTTTACGCCAAATGTATCAACAAGCAAAATTTGACAATGCACAATGGAATACTGATTTTGCTACACTTTTGCGTGATCACGCGCGTTTTGAAGAGCGAGAATTGTTCCCTGCGCTAGAACATAATGCTTTACCACAAGAATAATGATTAATTCTTAAATAAGGAGCTTTCATATGAACACAATCACAGCTTATTGTAAATCTGATCACCCTGTATGGGCGATGGCCTTTCGTCCATTTTATTTATTAAGTGCGTTATATGCGGTGATTTCTATTTTATTATGGGGATTCGGTTACACGGGAACACGCGGTATGCCCTCTTATTTTTGGCATGCACATGAGATGATTTGGGGCTACGCGGGAACAGTGGTTGTGGCGTTTTTGCTTACCGCAGGCGCAACTTGGACAGGACAACCTCCCACACGTGGCAAAATGCTGATGACTTTGGTGGCATTATGGCTATTGGCACGTATTAGCGCATTTTTTCCAAGCGCATTTTTGACGGGTGTATTCGGAACAATATTTTATTGGTTGGCTTCGTATTGTATGGGTCAATCGGTATGGCGCAGTCGCAATACGCGTAATTATATTGCGGTGTTTGCTCTATTTATGTTGGGTTGTACACATTTGTGGTTTCACGGCTATTTATTTAGCATGAACGGTGTAGCACTAACCAATGGTTTGATTGCAGGCTTGATTATGGTCGCGGGTTTTATTGGTTTGATTGGTAACCGCATTATTCCATTTTTTACTGCTCGCCGTTTGAATATTCCCCAAGTAGGCAGCAAAATGTGGCAAATCAACTCCGCATTATATGCACCACTTGCTGCTGCAATTTTGATGGCGACACAAACAGCCGTAGCTTTAGCAGCCTATTTTCTAATGTATGCTGGTCTATTAGGCTTGTGGCAAACCAAACGTTGGTTTCATAAGGATATTTTAAAAGAACCTTTATTATGGACACTAAATTTTGGTTATGGCGCAACCTCAGTGGGTATGATTTTTATGGCAATCGGTTTTGCTGCCCCACAAATGATCAGTTTGGGCGTACATTTAGTCGCAGTAGGTGGTATTGGTTTATTAACCATCAGCATGATGACACGCACTGCACTAGGACATACAGGGCGTATGCTTTATCCTGCGCCTAAATATTTACCATTAGCTTTTTATTTGATGATTGCAGCCACAGTGGTGCGTACATTGTCCGCCGTATTATTGTTTGTTAGTACTACAGCTTATTGGCATGGTATTCGTTGTGCGGCGGTATTATTTGCTGCTTCGTTGACAATTTACTTTGTGCGTTATGCACCATGGTTAACCAAAGCACGTATTGATGGCAAGGCGGGATAAAGATTTTTAAATCAAATCATCATGCATTAAATTGAACCACAAACCTAACGTGAGCGCAAAAATACACACTGCGCTCACTTAAATAAACGGATTAGCACGAATCAAACAGCCAATATGTGCTTTAGCACTACGCGCTAAACTATTGAGATTGTATCCACCTTCCAATACTGAAACAATGCGCCCTTTAGCATAACAATTAGCAATATACATTAACTTTTTAGTGAGCCATTCAAAGTCTGCTTCACTCAAATTAATATGTCCCAAATTATCATCCTTATGCGCATCAAATCCAGCTGAAAGCAATATCATTTGTGGACGAAATGCCGTCAGTTTAGGCAACCAATGCTCATTAACCAAATCACGAAATACTTGGCTTCCATCACCTGCTTTTAAGGGTAAATGAACAATATTAGGATAATCACTTGAAAAATGCGTACCATTAAATGGATAAAGTGGGTATTCAAATGAAGATAAAAACATCACACGTTCTTCATCTTTAAATATATTTTCAGTACCATCACCGTGGTGTACATCAAAATCTATAATTGCAATGCGCTCTAAGCGGTATTCAGCAATCGCATGCATAGCAGCAACCGCAACATTGTTAATAAAACAAAAACCCGATGCTTTATCAGCAAAAGCATGATGTCCAGGAGGACGAATAGCGCAAAATGCATTTTTAGCATGCGTACTCATGACCATATCTACCGCTTTAACCGCTGCTCCCGCACCAAAACGAGCAGCCCGCAATGTATCACGTGATAGATAGGTATCTTCATTAATTTTAACTTTACCTTCAACAGGCGCTTGGCTTTCCAAATAATTCAGATATTGGCGCGTATGAACACGTGATAATTGAATATCTGAAACCTCAGGTGCTTCTATTTTTTGTAACAAATGCCAAATGTGTGCCTTGCGCAATGCTTGTTCTATTACTTCAATACGTTTGGGGTTTTCGGGGTGTTCATCATCAGCAAAATGAGCTTGACAATATGGCGAATAAATCCATGCTGTGCGCCCTTTAATTGTCAACAATCGCAATAATTTTTTGCGCCAATAACGATATTGCGCGATCAATAATGACCAGAAAGAAAATTTATCAAATTTCATTATGCAACCTTATGCCGCTCTATTTCCACGCCTACCTCTTGTACTTTAGGCAAAATGCCTGGTTTCATCACACGAACCTTAACTGATTGCGCACCAAAGTTTTGCAAAACAGTGTCGGCAATATGTTGAGCCAAGCGTTCTATAAGTAAAAACTGACGTGTCGCCAAATCTTGACGCAAATAATCACACACTTGACCATAATGAATGGTTGTATCAATATCATCACTGTCTACACAGTGTGGCAAAACAATGTCTAAATCCAACAAAATAGTTTGTGGATGCAATCTTTCCCAATCATAAATGCCAATAACCGTTTGTGCTTGCATGCCGTGTAGGAAAATTTTATCCATTTAATGCAGTTTCCAGTTAATTTCCGTTAAAATACGGTGTGGTTGTTTTACCCAATATTTTACAACGTTTTTTATTTTTCGGAGTAATGTGATGATATTGTTCACGCAAATTTTGATTATGGTTTTGGCATATTTGATTGGCTCAATCTCTTGTGCTTTGTTGGTATCAAAAAAAATGAATCTGCCTGATCCTCGTGATTATGGCTCAGGCAATCCAGGTGCCAGTAATGTATTACGCAGTGGCAACAAAATGGCCGCAACTTATACACTACTGGGCGATGCACTCAAAGGCGCAATAGCGGTATATTTAACTCGCCTATTAACGCATTGGCTCAATTTACCTGAAGGAACAGTGGGTTTAGCCGCAATTACAGTGGTATTGGGTCATGTATTTCCTCTTTTTTTTGGTTTCAAAGGAGGCAAAGGGGTGGCAACCGCATTAGGTGTATTATGGGCAATGTCTACTACTGCAGCTTTATGGATGATTGCAATTTGGGCGGTCATTGCTTATAAATACAAAAAATCTTCATTAGCAGCATTAGTAGCGGCATTTTGCACGCCCTTTGCTTCATTTATTATCATTCCTCATCCTACGTGGGGTTGGGCAATGTTTGCTATTACTTTATTAGTCATTCAACGCCACAAAGACAATATTAGTCGTATTTTATCGGGTAAAGAAAGCAATATTGGCGAAACCGTAACAACACGATAATTTGATAATACTTTATTTAAGTGTCAGGGACGTATGTCCCTCACCTTATGTTTCAAGGAATATTTATCATGAAAAAGCTATTGACAATTATGATATTATTGTGTGCCTTACAGGCTCATGCAGTAGAATTAGATACACAACAAAAAACACAAGCACAACGATTAACTGATATTTCATTATCCATTCTTGATTTAAGCAAAGTATTAAAAGATACTGATCCTTTAAAAAATATACCAAAATCATTATTAGAAGAAAATAAAAGTTGCTTAAAACACCATCTTACCACCCGTGAAGGCTATCACCAATATCAATTAGAACGTGCCCAACGTTATGTGGTTTCACGCACACCACAACAGTTACAACAAGATTTTGAAGTACTGAATCATGATACCATTCAGATATTAGGGGGATTGTTTGATGATGTATTGAAAAGCAAACAATATGGCGTAGATGAAACAAAATTCAAACAGCAAGCCACAAAAAATTTGCTCGAATACCCTGAAAAACTTGAAAAAATAATGATTTTATTAACCGATCCAGCATTCCGTGATTTACGCGTTTTATTACAACTCAATGGATTTGATGACCCAAATAATGCGCATCAAATAGGAAAATTGATGGCTGTGCAATATTTTTTATGGTCACTCAATCAATGTCATATTTCACTAAAAAATGAATAAATCAACTATGAAAAAAACTTTATCGCAATGGCTGTCTCATCTGGAAACTGCTCACAACAATGGTTTAATTGATATGGGCTTGGAGCGTATTACTCAAGTCAAACACGCTATGCAACTTCACCCCACTTGCCCCATTATTATTGTGGGTGGCACAAATGGCAAAGGCTCTACTTGTGCATTTTTATCGCGTATTTATCATGAAGCAGGCTACAAAGTCGGCACACTCACCAGCCCTCATCTGGAACACTATAACGAACGTATTGCCCTAAATTGCCAAGCTGTAGATGATGAAACTATTACCACTGCCTTTGAACAAATAGAAGCCGCACGTGGTGAAGTTTCGTTGACATATTTTGAATTTAACACCTTAGCAGCCGTTACTATTTTTACGCAACAACATGTTGATATTATGATATTAGAAGTTGGTTTAGGTGGCCGATTGGACGCAGTGAATATTTTTGATGCCGACTGCGCCATTGTTACCAATGTCGATTTAGATCATCAACACTTTTTAGGTGATACGGTTGAGCAGATTGGTTTTGAAAAAGCAGGGATATTTCGCCCACATCAATATGCCGTTTGTGGACAAAATAATTCCAGTTTGATGAACTATGCACAACATATTGATGCCAAAATCTTATTGGCACAACGTGATTTTAGCCACACCAAATTAGATAATCAACAATGGTTATATCAATTAAACGACAATGCTTATTTACCTGCACATAAACGTCATGCCTTACCTTTACCCGCTTTGCGCGGGGCGTATCAATTAGACAATGCCACACTTGCACTCACTGCTATTGAATGCTTACATTCACGTTTGCCTGTAGATATTGGTGCAATTAAACGCGGCTTATTATTAGCAGAAAACATCGGGCGTTTCCAAGTTTTGCCTGGACGACCCACCACAGTATTAGACGTAGGACACAATCCACACGCCGCACGTGCTTTGCGTCGTAATCTAATTGCCCTGCCCTTTGCCCAAAAACGCATTGCTGTATTCAGTATATTGGCCGACAAAGACAGCGATGGGGTTATTGAAATTGTTAAAGATCAGTTTGATGAGTGGTATATTGCCCCCCTACACGTACCGCGTGGCATGGATATAACACAATTACAAGCCAAACTTAACGCACATGGTATTGACCGTATTGAAGTTTTTGATAACATTGCTCAAGCTTGCCAAACAGCCGTGTCACAAGCCACTGAAAATGATAGAATTGTTGCTTTTGGTTCATTCCATACTGTCAGTGATGCCATGACCGTGTTACATTAGATACCCCTTTATCTTCTGCCCATCATTGTCAACATATTTAAAATGAAAGACTGCAATGCTCTCACATACACCATCAAATCAAGAATATGAATATCAAGAATTACAACGTCAAAACCGTCGTCGTTTAATTAATGTGATGATAACCAGCATGTTTTTTGTGGGACTGTTTGCCATTATTGCCAATAATGGACCACAAGATACACAAGATAATTTAACTTTGGTAGCCAGTGAGCCTTCTAGCTCTGCAGTTAAACCTAGCATTGCCTCCACTGTTGATAGCACCAATAACTTAACTACAGAATCTGCTTCACAAACCTCACTAAACGACTTAGATTTAGACATTGAAGCGCAACGTCAACAAAGCGAACAACGTATTATAAATAGTGCTATTCCACAAACCGATAGTGACATAGTAACAAATACTCATTCAAGCCCCCCCCCTAAACCTACCTTAAGCAAAGAGGAACGTCAGCAACAAGCTAGAATCAACGCCCAAAAAGCTGAAGCAGAGCGTGATGCTAAACGAAAAATGGCCATAGAAAGAGCCAAACAAGCTAAAGCACAAGATGAAAAAAATCGTAAAGCACAACGTGAACAGCTCTTAGCACAACAAAAAGCCAATATCCCAAATAAACCAACATTGAACAATAATCCTACATCCAAGACTACTCCCAATCCTAAACCTGAAACATTACCCGCTACGACAACCCCCGCAGGGAAAATTGTCATTCAAGCAGGTGTATTCCGTGACAAAAAATTGGCTTTAACCGCACAACAAAAAATCAAAGCATTAGGATATAACGTACAAGTAGAAGAAATCAATACACCCAAAGGTAAAATGATACGCATACGTGCGGGTGGTTTTAATAATCGCAATGCTGCCAATCAAGCTGCACAAAAAATTAGAGCCAGTGGTTTAGATAGCATGGTTATAGAGTTAAAATAATGGGAAGCATCAGTTTTTTTGATATTCTTGCTATAAGTGTCATTTTCATCAGCATCATTGTATCCATGATGCGGGGACTTGTTGGGGAAATATTTTCACTAATAGGTTGGATTATTGCACTATTTGTAGCACGCCTATTTGCTGTTCCCATCAGTGAAGTATTTTTTTCCAGCATGAATCCACGTCCATTAGCTGTGATATGCGCTTTTATTTTAATCTATATCGTCACACGCTTAGGTATTGCACTTATTCAACAACTGACTAATGCACTATTTAAGCAAACATGTTTGTCCTCTATTAATTGCTTGTTGGGAGGAATATTAGGTGCCATTAAAGGCATATTAATCGTGAGTTTGGTTGTGCTTGCTTGTTCATTGAGCGATTTACCACGAAGTGAAGATTGGCAACAATCCATTAGCGCGCCATTTTTTGAATCTATTGCACTTATGGGGAAAGACTATTTACCTGATTTCTTCGCCCAACAAGTCCAATTTAATCATCAAACAAACGATGCCCCTTAACCATAAGTGAAAAAATTAACCCCCTTTAGTAAATTAAATTTAAAACAGAACAAAATACGGCTTCTTGTCATATGAAAATACATCAGCGTATTAGTAATGCTATATCGTTATCTCAACCACAATCTTACCCTTTAAGGAGTGCTTATTATGTGTGGCGTATTGGGTTTAATTGCTCATGAACCTGTTAATCAATTATTATATGATGGCTTGCAAATGCTACAACATCGAGGACAAGATGCTGCAGGTATTGTAACCACGCAAAGTGGCCGCTTTCATATGCACAAAGGGCAAGGCATGGTACGTGAAGTTTTTCGCACACGTAATATGCGCGATCTGCACGGCAACGCAGGTATTGCTCATGTGCGCTATCCTACCGCAGGGAATGCAAGCAGCCCTGCCGAAGCGCAACCTTTTTATGTTAGCTCTCCTTTTGGGATAGTTTTAGCACATAATGGCAATTTAACCAATACTGCTCAACTGTATCAGGATGTCTATGCCAAATATTTACGTCATGTCAATACACAATCAGACAGCGAAGTTTTACTCAATGTTTTTGCGCACGAATTACGCCTTGCTGTATCAGGAAATAACGATCCCTTTCATTTAACTATAGAAAACATTTTCAATGCGATAGAAAAAGTACATAAACGCATAAAAGGAGCATATGCTGTTGTGGCTATGATTGCAGGCTATGGTTTGGTTGCCTTTCGCGATCCCAATGGTATTCGCCCTTTGATTTTGGGTAAACGCGAACACGAAGGCAAAACCGATTGGGCCATTGCCAGTGAAAGTGTGGTATTTGGTGGTTTGGCTTATAAGACTGTACGCGATATTGAACCTGCTGAAGCCATCTTCATTGATTTTGATGGCAATATACACTCACGTCAATTTGCAGGACAACTCAAACCTTGTCTGTTTGAATATGTATATTTTGCGCGTCCAGATAGTATCATGGATGGCATTTCTATTTATCAAGCGCGTGCTGATATGGGTATAACACTTGCTGAAAAAATTAAGCGCGAAATCAATATTGATGAAATTGATGTGGTCATGCCCATTCCCGACACCAGTCGCCCCAGTGCAATGGAATTAGCACATCACTTAAAAAAACCGTATCGTGAAGGATTAATTAAAAACCGTTATATTGGTCGCACATTTATTATGCCAGGACAAGCCACACGCAAAAAGTCAGTGCGCCAAAAACTTAATCCAATTCCCAGTGAATTTACAGGTAAAAATGTATTATTGGTAGATGACAGCATTGTGCGTGGTACAACCAGTCGTGAAATTGTCAATATAGTGCGAGAAAGTGGCGCAAACAAAGTATTTTTAGCCTCTGCCGCACCAGAAGTCCGTTTTCCCAATGTTTACGGCATTGATATGCCCACACGTGAAGAACTCATCGCACATAATCGTAATGCCCAAGAAATTGCTCAAGAAATTCAGGCAGATGCGTGTATTTTTCAGGATTTAAGTGATTTAGAAAATGTCATACGCCATCTCAATCCAAAAATTCAAGAATTTGATTCATCTTGTTTCTCAGGTTGTTATATTACTGGTGATATTGATGAAAACTATTTGAAACAATTATCACAGCACAAACAACAACCACAAATACATCCACAACCTTCGCGTATGGAATTTAATATAAGCATTGATGATAATACCGATAACGAATAAGGAAAACTGATGAAACACATACATATCATTGGCATAGGCGGCACATTTATGGGGGGCTTGGCGGCCATTGCTCAACAAGCTGGCTTTCGTGTTACTGGTTGTGATGGCAAACTCTATCCTCCCATGAGTACACAATTAGCAGAATTAGGCATAAAAATACACGAAGGATTTGATGCAGAACAATTAACACAATATCCTGCTGATATATATGTGATTGGCAATGTAGCAAAACGCGGAATGCCTATAATAGAAGCCATACTCAACCGTGGTTTGCCCTATACATCAGGACCACAATGGTTAGCAGAAAATATTTTACATGATAAATGGGTTTTAGCTGTGGCAGGCACACATGGTAAAACCACCACCTCTTCCATGTTAGCATGGATTTTACAATATGCTCAATTATCCCCTGCATTTTTGATTGGCGGTGTACCACAAAACTTTGACGTATCCGCGCGTTTATCGCCCGATAATACGCCATTTTTTGTGATTGAAGCCGATGAATATGACACAGCCTTTTTTGATAAACGCAGTAAATTTGTCCACTATCGTCCGCGCACAGCTATTTTAAATAATTTGGAATACGATCATGCTGATATTTTCCCCGATTTACATGCTATTCAAACCCAATTTCACCACTTGGTACGCACCATTCCCAGTGAGGGCTTAATTATTACCAATGCACAATCTGAAGCACTGGCTGAAGTTTTAGCGCATGGCTGTTGGACCGTTACTCAATTTTTTGGTCAAGATAACGATTGGAACATTACCCACGTTTATCCTGATGGTTCGTTTGAATTGTGTTGTTGTCATGATTGTGAGCACACATATCGCATACAATGGAATTTATTAGGCGAACACAATCGTATGAACGCATTAGCAGCAATTATCGCCGCGCAACACGTAGGTGTACCCATTGATATCGCGTGTGAAGCATTAGAACAATTTCAAAATGTAAAACGTCGTATGGAAATTAAAGGTATCGTCAATAAAATTACTGTATATGATGATTTTGCCCATCACCCCACCGCCATTGCAACCACCATTGCAGGCTTGCGTGATAAGGTAGGCAAAGCACGAATCATTGCCGTATTAGAACCCCGCAGTAATACTATGAAACTAGGTACCATGAAAGATGCCTTAGCACAAAGCCTAGCACAAGCGGATTGTGTATTTTGTTATATAGGCAATATTGATTGGAATGCACAGCAGACCCTTGCTCCACTGGGAGATAAGCTGATGGGAACATTCACGCAATTAGATGATTTAATCACTGCAATAACACGGCAGGCTCAAGCAAACGATCATATTTTAATAATGAGTAACGGTGGTTTTGGAGGAATACACCAAAAATTATTAGATAAACTAACCATACAATAAATTAATTTTAA